>CAZQYL010000424.1:0-2146 GCA_964597425.1 uncultured Ignavibacteriales bacterium
GGTCCCGTGGCAATTGCTCCACCGATTCTTTCCGTAATTTTGTATGCAATGTTACCTGCGTTCAGGTCAGGGAATATAAACACATTGGCATCACCCTTAATTTTTCCCTTAGGGTCTTTTCTTCCAGCGACTTCAGGCACGAATGCAGTATCAAACTGTATCTCGCCATCGCATATTAATCCCGGCATACGCCTGCGTGTGAGATGCATTGCTTTAATTACTTTCTCTGTTGATGCATCCTTCGCACTGCCCTTTGTTGAAAAACTAAGGAACGCAGTTTTTGGTTTAATGCCGGTTAATTTTTTAAAGTTAAGTGATGTTTGTATTGCAATATCACTCAACTGCTCCGCGGTTGGATTTGGCAGTACACCGCAATCACCATAAGCAAAAACTCTGTCTGCCATTTTATGTGCTTTCGGAAAGCTCATCAGGAAAAATGATGATACGGTTTTGTTTCCTTTGCTTAAACCAACTGTTTGAATAGCACTTCTCAATACATTGCCCGTTGAATAAACACTTCCTGCGACAACTGCATCAGCGTATTTGTTTTTAAGCAGCATGCAGGCAAATAACAGGGGATCTCTTAATGCTTTTTCTGCATCAGTCAGAGCGAATCCTTTAATCTTTTTGCTTCTAAGTTTTTTGTATTCTTCAGCAAACTGCACAGAAAATTCTATATCAATTATATCAAGGTCATCATTTTCAGGTAATTTAATGCTTTTACCTGTATCAATTAAGATAAGATTGGCCAGTTTTTTCTTTAACATAACTTTCGCCGCCTCAATCACTCTTGGGTCATATGATTCCGGAAGAATTATTGTTCTCTTCTTCCGCTTTGCCGCTGCTTCTAGTTTCCTGAATATATCCAATATAAAATTTCTAATTCGTAATTCTTAATTCGTAATTTTCTGTATTATTCCGCCGCCTATCAGATCATCGCCGTCATAAAATACTGCCGACTGACCCGGAGTAATTGCCTTTTTCGGCTCATCAAATATAACCTTAATTTCATTATTATTTAACTGCTGAATTATTGCGGGAGAACCTTTATCCTTATACCTAATTTTAACTACAGCGGGAGTCTGTTTAACAAGCATTTCAAATTTCTGCAGATTTATCTCACTGCAAGTGAATTCGGTATTATAGATTCCAGTTTCATCATCAACGTATATAACATTATTTTCTGCGTCAATTTTTGATACATATACAGGCTTGCCCAGTGATACTTCAAGTCCGCGCCTTTGCCCGATAGTATAATTAATGTAGCCCTTATGTTTGCCAATTTTTTTATCGTGATAAATAATATCGCCGCCTTCAATTGCATGTTTAAGTTCAGGCATTCTGATCTGTATTAGCTGCCTGTAATCATCATTGGGTACAAAACATATTTCCTGTGAATCGGGGATATCCGCTGATTTAAGCCCCAGCTTTTTGGCAATAGCACGAATCTCAGTTTTTTTAAATCCCCCCAAAGGAAAAAGAGTTTTAGCCAGCGAGTGCTGCGAAAGCTGCCAAAGGGCGTATGATTGGTCTTTGGTCAGATCAACTGCCCGGCTGATATGATATCTGTTCAAACTGTTGTTATAGTTCACCTGCGCGTAATGACCCGTTGCGATATAATCAGCCCCCAGTTCCTCGGCTTTTTCAAGCAGGGCACCCCATTTTATTGCTTTGTTGCATAGCACGCAAGGATTAGGTGTATGTCCTTTAAGGTACTCCTCAATAAAATTGCTGATAACCACTTCATTAAATCTATCAGTGAAATCCATAGTGTAATGCGGGAAGCCCAGAAGCTGTGCCGTATTTCTGGCACTGTAAATTGTTTCAAGCGAGCAGCAGCCTGAATCCTTTTCGGGGATGTCGTCAAATCCCCAGGTTTTCATTGTTACTCCAATGAGATTATAGCCTTCTTCGGCCAGCAAATGGGCCGCCACAGAAGAATCAACCCCTCCGCTCATTGCAACAAGTACAGTTTTTTGCGATTTTTCAGCCATTTATGCAAAATACCTAAAAATTACTAACTAAGAAAGATGAAAAAGTAGTTGTTCTGGCATTAAAAAATGCTTATATTTGTATCTGATTTACAAACTTAATTACTCGAAAGGGGGGTAATAAATGACCAAAAGATCATTTCTCGTATGGGCAA
>CAZQYL010000425.1:0-2140 GCA_964597425.1 uncultured Ignavibacteriales bacterium
TCTTACCGCGAATTAACTTAATATCATTTGGATTTTCAAGTGAAATAGGGGAGGCTGCTTCAACAATTTTTACTGTTGGATTCAGCTTTAATACATTATCTCTAACTGTGCTTATTTGTTCTAAGTTAGCGGAATCTATTTTATTAATTACTACTACATCGGCTAAATGAACATTTGTTCTGCCGGGATAGTAACTCATTTCATGTCCGGCTCTGTGCGGGTCCACAACTGTAATGGTTAAGTCTGATTTGTAGAACGACATATCGTTATTTCCGCCATCCCATATCACAATATCAGCCTCTTTTTCAGCTTCGCGTAGGATTGCTTCGTAATCTACTCCCGCGTAAATAACATTTCCGCGTGAAATATGCGGTTCATATTCTTCCATTTCTTCGATTGTACAATCGTGTTTTTTCAGGTCACTTATAGCAGCAAAACGCTGAACTTTCTGCTTGGCAAGATCGCCATACGGCATCGGGTGTCTTACAGATACGGTCTTTTTGCCGAGTCTTTGCAGTATATCAACAACTTTCCTCGATGTCTGGCTTTTTCCTGCGCCAGTGCGGCTTGCAACCACTGCAACAACCGGCTTTGTTGATTTAACCATGGTATTAGCGGCTCCCAGGGTGATAAAATCAGCTCCTGCAGCATTAACCATTGCGCCTTTTGCCATAACATACGGAAAGGGGACATCTGAATAAGAAAATACCACCTGGTTAACGCTGTATTTTTTGATCAGGCCCAGTAAGTCAGATTCCGGGTGAATTGGTATGCCTTTGGGATAAAGCTTACCTGCAAGACTTGCAGGATATTTACGGTCATCTATATTTGGAATTTGCGTTGCTGTGAAAGCCACAACATTGTATAGAGGGTTATTGCGGTAAACAACATTGAAGTTGTGAAAATCTCTTCCGGCAGCACCCATGATGATAACATTAATTTTAGTCATATCTGTAGATATTTAGTGATTAACATATACAAATATAGCACTTAATGTCACCGGCAACTATGATTTAAGTCATTAAATAAATAGGGTTTAAGTGATTTAAACCAGAAATTATATAAAAATGCGAAATGTCAAATCCGCCTTTGTTGGACAAATGTCAAAAATACAAAAGTAATATATGTGTTTCCTGTTGGCTATTTCAGCACAGGTGCGTAATTGCCAAGTTTCAGGCTTTCAATTTGTTTGACCTTGAAGTCCAGCGATTCGTTTTTAAGCTTACGCTGAAGTATGTTATTGTTCACGTGAAGCTGCAATCGGCATTGCTCAGCGTACTCCTTTAAGCCTTCGATTTTGAGTCTGATCGTCTCCGAAGCGTTGATTACATCCGCATCAGAACTGAATTTAAAGTTATTGCAGTAGTCTATATGAGCATTGACATCAGTTACAAATACAGTGAGTGTATCCATATCCTTAAGTATCAATTCTTCTGTAGCGTCATTCTGATAGCTCTGCATGAGCCTGAACTGAGCCTGCTCACGGTAAAACATGGAATCAAGCTTGGCCAAAACATTATTCCATTCGGTTTTCCAGTCATCCTGGGAGAATACATCAGTTGTATTGATTGATATTATAGAAACAAATAGAAGTACAAAATATTTCAGCATGAATAGTATTAGATTATTTAACTCAAAAGTAATTAACAGAAATCATATATGCAATCATCCAAAACCCCAATTTAACGGTATATGGAAATACTCAAAAACAGCCCCTTTTAACATAATGTTCGTAAAATGAGAAATAATATATATTATGTAAAGTTAAACGTTACTAAAGTTACGCGAAACCTTGCGGTTTTGCAAAAGACGAAAGGTTGAATGTTATGCTAATCCGGTGGGTTTGTTTATAACTTTCACGGATTCCATTTCGCTTCTGCCCTGTTTTTAATTGTGTGTTAAATTCTAGGTGCCGAATGAAATCTTCGGTAATGAAATTGTTCGCTCAGTTCTATGATATATTTTTCTTCTACACATTGATCATGCTATTATTGAGTTATGCTGACCACTGTTACAATGATTTGCTGCTGAAAATATATTTCAATTAATTGTAATTATTTCACTAAATAAATTGATAAAATGCTCAAATTCTGTTATTTTTGTAAATGGAACTAAATTTCTACTTAATACTGGCGCTCCT
>CAZQYL010000426.1:0-2135 GCA_964597425.1 uncultured Ignavibacteriales bacterium
ATAATTACCTCAAAAAATTGTGAATATTACTATTGACTAATTAAAAACATTGCTTTATATTTGCAGGTAAATGATGCTAATTGCCTAAAAAAATAAAGCAAAATCTTAATATTACCTTAATAATTAAGGCAATTAAACCAACCATATGCATAATATAGACGAAACAGACCTGAAGATACTCGAATTCCTGCAGGATAATGCACGGATGAAACGCAACGAAATTGCCGAAAAGATCGGGCTCTCGCTGCCATCAGTAACTGACAGAATGAACAAGCTCGAAGAGCTTGATGTTATTGAAACCTACAAAACAAAGCTCAACCACAAAAAGCTTGGTAAAGATATTACCGCATTCATTTTTGTGACCAGTGAATCATCTACCCATTATAAAGATTTTGTTCAGCACACGGTTTCATCCCCTGAAATTCTTGAGTGCCACTCCATAACCGGTGACGGCTCACACGTGCTGAAGATCCGCACCGAAAACACGTCATCACTCGAAAAACTTTTGGCTAAGATACAATCATGGAAGGGAGTACGCTCAACACGTACCTCAATTGTGCTTTCTTCTCTTAAAGAAACTTTCACCATAGATCTAAAAAATTACCTGAAATGAAAAATACCAATAAGGCTTTAAACGCTGAGATTCTGAGAATAAACAAGCTTATAAAAGAATACAGCATTGAAGTGGTTGATATCAAATGTATCGATCTGACCGGAAGGCTTCATCATATTTCGCTTCCGGTTTACCCTGAAATCATTACCACACTCATAAATGAGGGAGTCGGATTCGATGGCTCAAGTTACGGTTTCCGCAAAGTGGAAAACAGTGATATGATACTTGTGCCTGACCTTGCAACGGCGGTTATTGACCCCTTCCGCGAAGCTAAAACACTGAGCTTCTACGCAAATATTTTCCTTACCGATGAAGAACGCACACCGTTCGGGCAGGATGGAAGGCATATTGCAAGGCTTGCCGAGGAGCTTGTGAAAAAATATACGGGCGGCGATACATCCTGGTGGGGACCCGAGTTTGAGTTCTACATTTTCAGCAAGGTTAAATACGATACACGAACATCAGCATCGTTTTACGAAGTGGAACATGCCGAAGAATTTTTCACCAACGCATACCATGCCGCAAATCCGTTTGATGTATATGATGACTTCCGCGATAAAGCGTGCAAAATGTTAAAGGATTTCGGCATCAAAGTGAAATACCATCACCACGAAACAGGTGAGCGCGGACAGCAGGAAATTGAAACTTATTTTGAAACACTTCTTAAGACCGCTGATAATGTTGTAACAGTAAAATATGCGCTTTTCAATTTAGCCAGACAGAATAACATTCACATTACATTCATGCCAAAGCCCATGTTCAAACAGCCGGGCAGCGGAATGCATGTACATACATTCCTTACCAAAAACGGAAAGAACGCATTCTATAAAAAAGGCGAGTATGGCAACGTTAATGAGCTTGGCAGATATTTTATAGGGGGTCTGCTGAAAAATGGCAGGGTGCTATCAGCATTCACAAATCCCAGCACAAATTCATATAAACGCCTGGTACCCGGATTTGAAGCGCCTGTCGCTTTGACATACAGCAAGGGCAACCGCTCATCAGCTATCAGGATACCATCGTATGTATCTAACCCTGAGATGACAAGATTTGAATACAGACCGCCGGATTCAACAGCGAATCCGTACCTGTGCTTTTCAGCTATTTTAATGGCGGGCATTGACGGTATTATAAATAAGATAGATCCCGTAAAGGAAGGTTATGGACCTTTTGAGAAGAATATCATGGATCACGCACAGCATGAAAAAGTAGATTTCCTCCCGCGCAATCTTGAGGAATCCCTGGATGCGCTTGAACAGGACAGTGAATTTTTGAGACGCGATAATGTATTCAGTGATGAGCTGATAAAACAGTGGATAGAAAATAAACACAGGGAAATAAACTCTATCAACACCATGCCGCACCCGTTTGAGTATAAAATGTATTTTACATTATAAATTAAATCATATATCCCCATCCTCTCTCCTTCGGAGAGGGTTAGGGTGGGTCAAAAGGAGAAATTAAATAAAATGGCAGCAAACCAGCAGGCTATTAAAAACGTTTTTGCTATGATAAAAAAGCA
>CAZQYL010000427.1:0-2120 GCA_964597425.1 uncultured Ignavibacteriales bacterium
CAAAGAATACCTGGTCGGGTCCCGCAAGATCAAGCAGGTGAACATTTGGCAATACGAGGAAAATTATTTTTGTCTGTTTCATTTGGTTGCTTTTATAATGGTACAAACATACAACCTAAATTCCAAATGTTTAAGACAAATATCGGACATTTTGAGCCATTGCCTGAAATGTCCTTATTTTTCAGGAAGGGAATTCGCCGCATATATGTTATGAATTTTGTGCTGTGTTCAGAGTGAACTGCGCGGTTTTAAAACAGCCGGAGTTATAAGTATCTATTTCTGCGCAATCACCAGCATCTCATAATCTTCTGTTGTTAATTTATCATTTCTGCTGAATGCTCCAAGCTTCGCGCCGAAAATATCAATTTGTTTGAAGCCAAGCGAACTTAAGAGCCATGTTATTTCAGACGGGACATAGTATCTTTCATTGCAATTCAATACTTTATCATTGCCGGCATCATCTTTAACTGTTGTAATATTAAAATCACGAAATGTCATTAAGTCAAATGAATTATTACCATACTCCGCGCTTCCTTCTTTCTTGTTTGAATCGAAGAAATCTTTTTGAGCCATTGCCTGAAATGTCCTTATTTTTCAGGAAGGGAATTCGCCGCATATATGTTATGAATTTTGTGCTGTGTTCAGAGTGAACTGCGCGGTTTTAAAACAGCCGGAGTTATAAGTATCTATTTCTGCGCAATCACCAGCATCTCATAATCTTCTGTTGTTAATTTATCATTTCTGCTGAATGCTCCAAGCTTCGCGCCGAAAATATCAATTTGTTTGAAGCCAAGCGAACTTAAGAGCCATGTTATTTCAGACGGGACATAGTATCTTTCATTGCAATTCAATACTTTATCATTGCCGGCATCATCTTTAACTGTTGTAATATTAAAATCACGAAATGTCATTAAGTCAAATGAATTATTACCATACTCCGCGCTTCCTTCTTTCTTGTTTGAATCGAAGAAATCTTTAACCGAGTGAAACAAAGGAAACAGCCCATTTAAAGTCGTAAAAATAAGTTTCCCGTTTGCTTTAAGTGCATTTGCCGCACCCTGTAATATACTGAAATTCATTTCATCGGTTTCCATTAACGAGAAAGCTCCTTCACATAACATTATTGCCAGATCGAACTCATTTGCAAACGGCAAGTTCCGTGCATCGTGTTTTTGGAAATCTATGGTAAGTTTTTCATTCAGCGCTTTTTCGTTCGCGCGTTTAAGCTGTGAATCCGAGAGATCAACCCCTGTAACATTATATCCTCTTTTTGTAAGTTCAATTGAATGGCGTCCTGTGCCGCATCCAATATCCAGTATCTTTGTTTGTTTGTTGAAGCCGCATTCTGATTCAATAAAATCACACTCGCCAAATGTGCCCTGGGTGAAATTTTCCTTATCATAAGTTAATGCGTAATCTTCAAATAATGATTCATACCATTGCCGCATTGTTGTATTTTTAATTTTGGAATTTCAAAGAAAACTTTGTTTCACAAAATTACAAAATACGGATTTTATTTACTATGAATTTATCAGGCTAATGTAACACTATTCGTTATTGTCATATTGCAGTATTGTTCTATTGCTCTATAAACAACTCGCCCTGTGTTTTGTCCAGTGGTGGAACGCGAAAGAGGTCTTTGCGTGTATGCTGAATATCCTTGTTCAGTCCGTACCTGCTGCAGCAGGTTTTGAACAGATTATGAATATGCTGAGCATATTCGCCTTCGCCGCGCATGCGTGTGCCAAACTCGGGACTCGACATCTCACCACGCCTGATATCCTTTATGCGGTTTATTATCTTCGATGCTTTTTCGGGATACACACGCAGCAGCCACTCGTAAAACAGCTCCTTAACGGAGTGGGGGAGCCTTACCATTACTTTCCCTGCGGTTTTTGCGCCGCACTCCGCTGCGGCTTTGAGGATTGCGGGAATTTCCTCATCATTTAATCCGGGGATAATAGGCGCAGCATTAACGCCAACCGGAATTCCCGCAGATGATAATTTGTATATGGTATCGAGCCTTTTTGCGGGAACAGATGTCCTCGGTTCCATTTTACGTGAAAGCTCACGCTTAAGTGTAGTGATGCTTATTACAACATTAACAAGCTTAAGCTTTG
>CAZQYL010000428.1:0-2109 GCA_964597425.1 uncultured Ignavibacteriales bacterium
GCGGGTTCTTACACTGTGGACTTCAATGCATCCGATCTTGCAACCGGAGTTTATTTATACAGAATTGATGCGGATGGATTTACAGATGTGAAAAAAATGATGTTGATAAAATAGCGGAGCTATTTTTGAAACCTTGTTTCTAAGGTTGATAAAGTAACGGAGCAAACTTTTTAATACGGCTTCAAAGATCAATAAAAATGAGACTTCCTGAAAAGAAGTCTCATTTTTTTATACGGCTTTCTTCTTCAGAATGCTGATCATACCTGTATTTGTAAGTTTGCTTTCTATCCACGAAACAAAATCGAACTGTTCCAGTACATTCTTTTCAAATTTGTCGTTGGATATTTTTTCTATGGAGTATTTCAGTTCTTCGTAGAGATCCAGTCTTTGTTCGTCATCGGTGTAATCCATCGCCCTTGCAATAAAATCCAGTATCAGCTTCTCGAATTTAAATATCCTGTTTGATCTTTCCAGGAATCTGCGCGTGGATTTGACAGTATACTCCAGCAGATCGTAGTTTCCGGCTTCAAAATGCACAACCAGGCTTCTGATCCTTGCAAATATATGCTGTTCCGGCTCTATCTTCGGATTGGATGCATTCAGGATCCGGCTTAGGTACTCAATGCTTTTATCGAAATCCTTTATCAAAAAGCATGCGTAAGCGATCCTGTTATAGATAGAAAGTTTCCTGTTTTCACTTATCGAATTTCTGAATTTAGTGAAACCCGTTTCAATTGTAGTGACTATACTTTTCAGGCTTTCCGTTTTCAGCGATCTTATCGCATAATTCAGTTCAAGGTCGCTTATAAGCAGAAATATCCTCGACTGAATATCAAGAAATTCTTTTTTGTTCTCAAATTGTCTGGCAAACAGTTTGAACTTTTTGATATATGTCTCATATTCAGAATTATTATCTGTAATAACACATGCATGAAGGTAATTATTCAGCGCCAGAACATAACTCCTTGGGTTTTCTTTAATATACTTTTTATCACTTTCCATAAGGAGTACAAGCTCTTTCCTGTATTTCAGCCAGTTTTTTGCATCGTTAACTATTCTGTAATAATGACCAAGAATAGTAAAACATTTGAATTTACTGTCAAAAGTTGTTGCCAATGCTGGATTTTGCAGTAACGGATTATTGAAAATGCTGTTCAATTTTTCAAGATCTTTTTCATTTCGTATGTTGCCGGTTTCTTTTGTGAACATGAACATATCATTGTACAGGATATGGTACTCTTCGTTCAGAGTCAGGTTCCTGAGGTTGTTCATAGAGTCACTCTTCAGCTTTTCATAATCCAGTTCCTCATTGTTGGTATAATAATCGGTGGCAAGTGATGTTAATGCTTTGTTGTATAAAAGGGCAAGATATATCGGTTTATCATTTTCAGAAGCCATTGCGATAGCTTTATTCAGCAGGGTCTTAAATTGTTTATACAATCCTTTTTCAAAAAGAACATTAAGCTCTATCATCATCATATTGAGCTTCGATACCGCGAATTTTTCAGCGTGGTATGAGCTTAAGGCTTTCAGTATAAGATTGAACAGGTAATTCTTAGTTGAGTAAAGCTTATCCGCAAATTTTTCTCCCGCGAACTTCTTTTTTATCTCCTGTTCATTGTATTCATCAAGCCGGTCCATTGCATCAAACAGCTTAACATATATATTCTTCTCACCAATTGTGTGTTTTGAGGCAAATTTCTTAAAATACCCCTTTTCAGATTTGCTCATTGATTTAATAAGCTGAAACAGATCATCTGATACTTTCATCGACTTCTATGCTTTCCTGTTGTGATTTCCACTAAAATATGCAAAAAACGAAGAAATTATAATCTATTTCAGGGTATTGACTTATGAAAATTGACAAAAGTTGATTTTTTTAACAATTACCGCAATTATATATTTGCTTTGTTTAGGGGGAATTAATTAAACTAATATAAACGGAGAACAAAATGAAACGATTCAAACTTTTTGCAGTTTTGACTGCGATGATCCTTACTTTTTCGGCATATGCCCAGGATGAAATTGGCTCTTTGCCAAGCACAAATCAGCCAACTGCTGTAGAGCAGCAGCGTGGCCAGTATAATGAGGGTGACGCTTTATATCCCA
>CAZQYL010000429.1:0-2109 GCA_964597425.1 uncultured Ignavibacteriales bacterium
CCGGCGGAGTGGTATCGGGTCCGATACCACTTCCTACCCGGAAGGCTGTTTATACCGTCTTAAGGTCACCTCATGTTGATAAGAAATCAAGGGAGCAGTTCGAAATTAGATCACACAAACGTGTTATTGATATTCTGAACTCAAACAAGAAAACAGTTGATGCGCTTACCAAGCTTGATCCTCCCGGCGGCGTATATATCGAAATTAAAACATAAGCAAAGGATACAGATAAATTAATGAAAGGCTTAATAGGAAGAAAACTTGGAATGACATCAGTTTTCACTGATGATGGTTCAAGTGTACCCTGCACTTTAATAGAAGCAGGACCGTGCTATGTAACTGCAGTTAAAACCAAAGATTCAGACGGTTATTCTGCAATACAGCTTGGCTTTACCGAAAGAAAAGAAAAGCGTCTTGCTGTACCCCAGGTAAAGAATTTCAAAAAGAAAAATTTACCTATTCTCAGGTTCTTAAAAGAAGTAAGGGATTTTGAAAACGCAGAAAACTTAAAAGTTGGAGATGTTATCAAGACCGATCTTTTTAAAGAAGGAGATATTGTTAAGGTTACATCCAAGAGCAAAGGTAAAGGATTCCAGGGTGTTGTAAAAAGACACGGCTTCGGCGGCGGTTCGGTTACTCACGGACAGAGCGACAGGCTTAGAGCCCCGGGTTCTATCGGTGCGAGTTCTTATCCTTCAAGAGTATTTAAAGGACAAAGAATGGCAGGCCGTACAGGCGGAGATAAGATCAGTGTTCGTAACTTAAAAATAGTTAAGATCATTCCTGAATCAAATCTGCTGCTCATTAAAGGCGCTGTACCCGGTGCAATATCAGGAATAGTTGAAATATACAAAGCTTAAGCAAGTGCAGTAAGGTATTTTAATTTTAGCAGGATAAAATAATCAAGCAAAGCATAATAATAAGGTAATATAAAGATGCAATTAAATGTATTTAAAATAGACGGAACCGAATCAAAGGAAAAGATCGATCTTCCATCAAATGTTTTTGAAATTGAACCGAATCATCATTTGATCTACCAGGCTGTAAGAACCTATCTTTCTAACCAGAGACAGGGAACGCACAAAGCCAAGGAAAGAAGTGAAGTACGCGGCGGCGGTAAGAAACCATGGAAACAAAAAGGCAGAGGTACTGCCAGAGCCGGAACAACCAGGTCACCTGTTTGGGTTGGCGGCGGTACTGTACACGGACCAAGGCCTCATACTTACAAGCTTGCTATGACCAAGAAGTCAGCCCAGCTTGCAAGAAAAAGCGCTTTAAGTCTGAAAGCTAAAAATGGCGAGATAATGGTTGTCGAAGATATCAACTTCGAGAAACCAAAAACCAAAGATTTCAGTTCAATGTTAAAGAACCTCAATATTGAGGGTAAAAAAATATTGATGATAACAGTCCAGAACAATGATAATGTGTACCGTTCAGGCAGGAACATTGCAAAGGTTAACGTTTTAAATGCATCAAGTGCAGCAACTTATGATCTGGTAAACAATCAGTTAATAGTAATCCAGAAAAGCGCTGTGGATGAACTTTGTAAACCCTTTTTGAAATAATTTTATAAAGAGAGTATATAAATAACAGATCATGATAAGAAGTATTTTAATAAAACCTGTCATCACCGAAAAAATGACCCTGCTGCAGGAGCAGAAAAACCAGTATTCCTTTGAAGTGGATATCAAGGCTACCAAAGTTGATATCAAAAATGCAGTCCAGACAAAGTTCAACGTAAAGGTTGATAGTATCAGGACAGTTGTTTCAAAAGGAAAACGCAAGTCTCAGTTCACTAAAAGAGGCAGATACGAGGGCTTCAGGCCAAACAGGAAAAGAGCAATTGTTACTTTGGCAAAAGATAACAAAATAGATCTTTTCGAGACTTCAGCATAAGCTAACTTAAGCTTTTTTGGCAGCTCTCACCCCAAAACTTTTTTATAATTTAACCATTCTTTTAACTGCCTATGAAAATTGGAAAACAATTTACAAATAGGGAATCCCAATCCATTGATAAATATCTGCAGGAAATAGGGAAAGTCGAGCTCCTTGATGTTGAAGAGGAAATTGACCTTGCGAAAAAAATAAAATACGGTGACGAAAAAGAGA
>CAZQYL010000430.1:0-2106 GCA_964597425.1 uncultured Ignavibacteriales bacterium
GGATGATTCCTGGCTTTAGGGTTTATTTCAAACCAACGCGTTGTAAGATCTTTTTTGTTTAGCATTTTAAAACGGTAAGTTTAATAAAGGTGAACTTAAATATTCTCTTCGGCCTGCTTTTGAACTTCATCCTTCATATCCAGGTATTCTTCAACAGTTATGCCGCTTTGGCTATCTGGATTCTTGCTCCATCTTTTACCCCGCCTGTTATAAAGGTATATCAGCAGTGCGGATGCATCGGGAGGAACGATTTTTTTGACAAACTTGATTTCCTTAAGCTTTGTTTCGGGTTCCGGGCTTGTATCATCAGAATGAGCAGGAATATATGTACGGTATTCTTCTGTGACCTCGTACCCAACGGCGCGTTTGAACAGTGCTCTTTCTGCTTCTATTACCGCGTTTAGCTCCGCTGTTTCCAGTAAGCGGCAGAAATTTGCCGAGCGTTTTGCGTGTTTTTCAATGCTGCCGGGCTCAGCATCAAGGACCTTATCCATTTCCTCGTAACTTAAGCCGTACCGTGCAAGTTCTATAGCATTTTGTGTGATATTTTCGGTTATCCGGGATTTGTTCTCTTTTTTAGCCAAGGTATAGAGAGTTTAATTTTTTAGAATCTATTTCAGGGTTTTTATTGTTATATTTGCATAAGCATTCAAACAACGTTACAAAGATATATGCTAAAAGCATATATGTCAAGAGCAATATATGGTATTGGCAAATAAATTTTCATAAATATATGTTAAACAATAATTAATTATGAAGAAAAAACACACAAAAGACAGGTCGCTGACCCGTAAGATCAATTCAAGATTATTCCCTATGCTTGCGGCAAAGGGTATTAATTCAATATACGCGCTTTCGCGCAGCATAGATGAGAATGCGGGATCGATAAGTAAAATTAAAAGAGGTATCAGTGACTGGTCAATAGACCAGCTTGAGAAAATCAGGGTTATTCATGGTATTTCAGTCGATTCCATGTTCGGGGTGGTTCATAAAAACAGGTCTGAGTCAGACGGCAGGTCAGTTAAGTTCCACAAAGTACCCGTGCTTGGCTATGCGGAGTGCGGTTCGCCTGCGGCAACATGGCTTGATAGCGCCGTGAAAGTGGTTGATATGGCGGATACCGGAAGTCTTTTAAACCCATTCATACTTATCGCAAAGGGTGATTCCATGAGACCATACATTAATCCCGGCGATAAATTGCTATGCAGCGAGCATACAGATAAAGTAAAGGATAATACCGCAGTAGTTGCTGTATTTAAATCAATGCCTGATACTTTTGAGGCAAATGCCAAGCTTATCAGCTGGGATAGAAAGAAAAAGATCATTACGCTGTACAGCATAAATACCAAATTCCCTCCAACGAACCATTTGGAAAATGAGTTTGTTAAGATATACAAGGTCAACAGAATAATAAGAGACGTTAAATAAGCAAACTCATTAAAAATAATATTTTTATAATCTTAGCCCTTGGTTATGTGGTTTTTGGGCAGTCTTTGTATTCGCAGATCGTGTGCGGTATAAATATATCTGACCCGAATGATACAACCGGTTATATCTTTAATAACTCACTTGATGCTGCTAACAGTGACGTTTACCTGAAAAATGATCCGGGTTTGTTTGACCGTGTCCTTTTGAACAGATCTCTTGGATACGTGTGTACTGTAAATTATCCTAATGCAAACCGATTCACTGAAATATATGATGATATTGTAAAGAACTTCGGATATGAAAATGACATCAAAGATGTTATACCAAAGGGAGTTATTGAAGAAGATATTGTTGAATTATGCCTGCTTATTATTGATGGCAAAGCTCAGATCATAAGATATTGGTATGAAAAGAAATTTAACATTAAGCTAGATTACACTCAGAAAAACCTTCAGCTATACATATCATATTTTTAAGTACTTGTAATTTACGGATATAAGGTAATCCAACGGTTAACTAAAAATATGATTTTTGATGTAATTATGGCTTTATTTTTATGTTTTAACCTTATATTATTGATGGAAATAATTACATAAATCAGCATATAATTGCTGGGTTAAATCAGTAATTAAAAAATATGAAACCCCAGTTTGAACATCCCGTTTGTGATGAATGCCG
>CAZQYL010000431.1:0-2102 GCA_964597425.1 uncultured Ignavibacteriales bacterium
CAGGAAAAAACAGATAAGGATGCATCTTGGTGCGAACATGCATTTAAGATATGTACCCGAACTTGATTTTTACTTTGATGATAATATGGAGTACGCCAGCAGGATTGATGAGATAATAAAAGAAATTCATAAAGATGATACCGGTGAAGGTGATTCTTCTTCGGTAAGTGATATTAATGATAAAAGCAAAGATCAATAGTTAATGATGCCGGGGACAGATATAGAGGCTATGGGTATTGAAGTTATGGGCGAGGAATTCTGGCAGCTTAGCTGGGATGAAAGACACAACGCCGCGAGTAAAGAAGGTATAACGCTGCTCTTTGATAAACCGAAAGAATACACCAGCGCAAGGATTGTTAACATTGTTAAAAAATTCCTTGATGTGAACAAAGCGGGTCACTCAGGTACGCTTGATCCAAAGGCTACGGGTTTGATGGTTGTATGTACCGGTAAAAAAACAAAATCGCTTAACGAACTGCTTGGATGCGATAAAGAGTATGAAGGTATTTTAGTGCTTGGCGAAAGAACTAAAAGCTACGATACCGAAACCGAAGTATACGAAAAAGCTGATATATCGCACATTACCAATGAGCAAATTGCAGAAGCCGTTAAGGAACTTACCGGCGAAATAAGCCAGGTACCGCCCATGTTTTCTGCGGTGAAACATAAGGGTAAGCCGATGTATAAAATGGCCCGCAAAGGCGAGACCATGGAAATAGCGCCCAGGCAGGTAAATGTAAAAGTATTTGAAGTAAGCCAGTTAAACGGAAATGAACTAACGTTCAGGGTGCATTGTTCAAAAGGCACATATATAAGGTCACTTGTAAGTGACTTAGGTGATAAACTTGGAGTAGGTGCGCATTTAAAAGAATTAAGAAGAACAAAAATAGGCGATTTGGATATTAAGAACGCATTTGGAACTGAAGATTTTATTAACAGGAACAGGAAATAGATGAACGTATACAGGGATATTAAGGAAGTTTCATATGACGAAAAGACTGCTGTAACAATAGGTACGTATGACGGGCTGCATTTGGCGCACAGGCAGATAGTGGACAAAGTAACATCACTGGCTAAGGAAAAGGGACTTCGTTCTTTTATAGTAACATTCGAGCCTCATCCGCAGGAAGTTTTGAAGAATAAAACTCCCGATATTAAACTGCTGACTGCAATAGATGAAAAGCTTAGACTGTTTGAAGCCGCAGGTGTTGAAAACGTATTGATAATTAAATTTACCGAAGCGTTTTCAAAAACAGACGCCCGGGAATTCTACGAGAGGTATATAATAGGCAGCATTGGTATAAGCGATCTTGTAATTGGTTATGACCATCTTTTCGGCAGAAACCGTGAAGGAAGCATTGAAACTTTAAAATCGCTTGCAGGTGAGTTCGGTTTTGAAATTCACCGCGTAGATGAAATTGATGTTGAAGGCAAGCCGGTAAGCTCAACCCGTATAAGGCATGCGCTGGCTGAAGGTAACATAGAAGAAGCTAATAGGCTGCTTGGTTATGAATACGGCTTTGACGGTGTGGTTGTTGAAGGTGATAAAGTAGGCAGAACTATAGGTTATCCTACGGTAAACTTAAAGCCTGTTAAAGAAAATAAAGTGATGCCCAAAGAGGGTATTTACTGCGTAAGGGTCATTCATAATAACACAGAGTATTACGGGATGATGTATCACGGTTTCCGGCCTACACTGAGTGAAGGAATAAAACGCGCGCTTGAAGTACATATATTTGATTTTGATAAAACAGTATACGGCGAAAAGATCACAATAAGTTTTCTGGTAAGACTGCGCGGCGATAAAAAATTCTCAGGTAAAGAGGAACTGATAGCGCAGATAGATAAAGATAAAGAAGATTCACTGGAATACATAAACGAATTAAGAAAAAATAAAATTAAACAATAAATAATAATTTAAGGAGCAAAACCAAAGATGTTAACCAAAGAAGCAAAGCAGGAGATCGTAACAAAGTACGGAACAAATGCAAAAGATTCAGGTAAAACTGAAGTCCAGATAGCAATTTTAACAACAAGAATTAACACACTTACCGAAAGCCATTTTAACACAAAGAAAAAAGATAACCACTCAAGACTGGGTC
>CAZQYL010000432.1:0-2091 GCA_964597425.1 uncultured Ignavibacteriales bacterium
CCGCTTCGTCATATGATTATGAGAACGAAGAATGGAATTCATAACAATTGCGGAATGCAGATTTTTTAATTAAGGATTAAACAGCAGGGCAGCCTCAAAGAATCAGCTAAATGAACAAAGATATTGAAACTTTGGATTTAAAAGAGGAATTTAGTCTTCTATATACATCAACCACATAATAAATGCAGCAAACAGAAGAAATAACATCACCTATAGATATTGATACTACGACACAGGGCTTTACGCTTATCCTGTTCAATGATACACATCATGAGTTTGATGAAGTAATTAACCAGCTTATGCTGGCTACAGGTTACGGGTATGATAAAGCTGAATCAATTACGCTTGAAGCTCATAACAAAGGCAGAGCTGCTGTGATAACAGGTGAACTTGAAAAGTGCCTTTCGGTCCAGTCAGTCCTTGAAGAAATAGCCCTTAGAACATCCATTGAAGTAAACGCATAATACCTTTGCGTTCAATTAAGAACAGATATGATGTTTTACACTGGCACCAGGTCATAAACGGGTATGCCATGGGTATTTTTCCGATGGGAGAAGATGCGCACACCATTGCATGGTTCGAAGCATCGCCGCGGGCAATAGTGCCTGTTGAACTGCCTTCAAGCCAGATTAATATTTCACGGTCATTAAAGCAGGTAATAAATAAGAATGCTTTTGAGATAAGGATCAATACAGCATTTGAAAAAGTAATTTATGAATGCTCACTAAGAGACAGCACGTGGATAAACAGCCTTATAATGACAGCATATACCGAACTTCATCACAGGGGTTACGCTCACTCAGTAGAAGCATGGCAGGATGGTAAACTTGCCGGCGGATTGTACGGGGTTGCATATAAAGGCGCGTTTTTCGGGGAGTCGATGTTCTACAAAGCAAACAATGCTTCTAAGGTATGCGTTGTGAAGTTATATGAAATGCTTAAAAGCAATAAATACATATTGTTTGATATACAGATGATGACCTCTCACTTTGAAAAATTCGGAGCAATAGAAATATCCAAGCGGGCATACCTTGAAATACTTGAAAGGGCAATGAACGTAAAATGTGAATTTAAATATTAGAGACAAAAAGGAATAATCATGTCTTTCAAAAGGGAACTAAGTCAAAACTTGATTGATAATTTATCAATTGATCAATTGTATATTCATCATTTGTTAAAGGACATCAAAGAATGTCAAGTATTTGCCGCAATCAGAAATAACTATATTGACTTTTACTACAAAGGAGGAAGATTATTCCAGTACACTAGAAACTCGATATTTAAGACGCATTACAAATTTGCTTCTGTAATATCCAATGAAAACAGACAGTACTTAAGCGAAAGAGAGCTCACATCTTGTAGATTGATTAAGGACTTTAGCCAGAATTATTCTAGAATAAAAGAAAATTGTGCTAATTATTCTGGCGTTGAATCAATTGGTGTCGCGAATCTATATAGCAGATACTCTGTTTTCAATAAAGATTCAAAAATAGTAGTTTTAGATATTGAAATCTCGTTAAGTACAGATTATTCTGATGCTGATACTGAATCAAAAAGAAAAAGTGATCGCATTGACCTGCTATTATACAATACTGATGAAAAAATTCTCAGATTCTATGAAGCCAAACATTTCTCAAATCCTGAATTATGGTCCGAAAAAACAAGAGAACCAAATATTTGCAAACAACTTTTCAGATATAAGAACCAATTAAAAACAAAAACAAATGAAATACTTTCAAGCTATAAAAAATATACAAAATCTATAAATACTCTGTTCCATGGCTATATTAATCCATTGCCGGAACCTATGCAAATAGATCTAAATGTGCCTGTGTATATTTTTGGCTTCGATGATGATCAAAAAAAAGGTAGGTTAGATTTTCTAAGAAAAAACTCCTTTATGGTAGGACATGATCTTTATGCAAAGGGTAACCCCACGGATATTAATATAAATAATCTATGGAATAGAACTAAGCGAATCTGAACTCAGAAATTAGTCTTACAAAACATAATCAATTTGTTTGGTTGGCTGGCTATTCAGTTCTTCTGCGAGTCTTCTATCTTCTTTACTTTCTCAAGTCTTCTTACATA
>CAZQYL010000433.1:0-2078 GCA_964597425.1 uncultured Ignavibacteriales bacterium
GCCGCCTATGACCATGCTTCCGCTGATAAGAATGAAAGAACATTAATTGGTATTGAAGGGGATCGCTTCAAGGTGCTTTTTAAACAGATCACAGGTTTTGTTGCAAGGCGTATTGTTTGTGAATTAAGAGTTGGTGATAAAGTTAAGATCGGTGATAAATTCGGGATGATAAAATTCGGTTCAAGAACTGATGTTATCATGCCAATAAATGCAAATATAAAAGTGAGTGTTAACCAGAAAGTTACGGGCGGTATCACACTTCTTGCGGAGGTTCCTGAATAAGTGAAGAACCGCATGGGATTCATACCAAGCTTATTCACAGTGCTGAACCTGTTCTGCGGGTTCATGTCGATTATTCACGCCGACGCTCTGAATTTTGAACAGGCCGCTTTGTTTATACTCTATGCCGGTTTGTTTGATATGTTTGATGGTGTGGTCGCAAGGTTCACCGGTACATCCTCAAAATTCGGGGTTGAGCTTGACTCCCTTGCTGACCTGGTTTCATTCGGTGTTGCTCCTTCGTTTATTTTATACAAAGTATATTTCTTCTCGCTTGATGGACTGGGAATAGCGCTATCTGCATTGATTATGATATTCGGCGCATTGCGCCTTGCGAGATTCAACGCGCAGCTTGTTGGATTCGATAAAAATTATTTCAGCGGCGTACCTGTACCAATTCCCGCTGTAACGGTTTCATCATTTATTCTGTATTACTACAACCTGAATTTTAACTCACATGTAAGTGAAATTTTTATTTACTGTATCGCAATAGTACTGCCGCTTCTTATGGTAAGTAAATTTAAATACGATACCACTCCAAAGTTCAATAAACGCGAAGTTAAAGAGCACCCGGTTAAGACTATCATTGTGATACTTTCTGTTATTTTGATTATTGCAACGAAAGGTGAAGGGCTTTTCGCATTTTGCCTGTTCTACATCAGTACGGGGATTTTCCGCAGCACAAAGAACCAGGTACGAAAATTTTTTTTCAGCAAAAAGGTGAGCAGTGATGAAGATGATGCGGACGAAAATCTGAAGCTGAAGGAATCGAATTAGTTTTAATTTAAAATCTCTTTTAATCCCTTAAGTAGTATATCAATATCCGCTTCTGTATTAAATCTGCCAAATGATATCCTTATGGATGACCGGGCTGTACTATCATCATATCCGATGGCTTTAAGTACATGTGATGGCTGCACTGATCCTGATGTACAGGCAGAGCCCGATGATACCATGATTCCTTTCATATCCAGCTTTATCAGCAATGTATCCGGGTCGATCTTTGTAGTTTTGGGATCAAATGAAATACTTACTATGTTTGGAAGGTACATACCATCCTCTTTAGCTGAATTAACAATTATCTTATTGCTGAATTGAGAGTTTAATTCAGCCAATAGCTTATTTCTCAGTCCGGATGCTTTTTCAATATCTGAATCCATTTCAGCATTCA
Source organism: uncultured Ignavibacteriales bacterium (assembly GCA_964597425.1). Classification (GTDB taxonomy): domain Bacteria; phylum Bacteroidota; class Ignavibacteria; order Tepidaquicellales; family OLB5; genus OLB5. The sequence continues at coordinate 1,451 of CAZQYL010000433.1, forward strand.
GTAATTCAATGGCTTTCTTAAAGCCTGCAATTGCGGGGATATTTTCCGTTCCGCCGCGTCTGTCACGCTCCTGCTTGCCGCCGTGCATGAATTTATCAATAGGGGAATCTTTTTTAATATATAACACACCTAAACCTTTGGGTCCGTATATTTTATGCCCTGAAAATGACGCGAAATTAACCCCGGTTTCTTCTATGCTGAACTTAACTTTCCCTAATGACTGAACCATATCGCTGTGGAGCATTATGTCTTTATCTTTTATCAGACCTGCAATTGATGAAATATCATTTATTACACCAAGCTCATTATTTGAGTGCATCACAGAAACAAGAAAGGTACTATCGTTTATGGAATCTTTTAATTCGTTCAGGTCAATTTCGCCATATTTATTGGTTTTAAGGTATGTAACATTAAAGCCGAACCTTGTTTTGAGATACTCAACCGTATCCAGAACTGCGGAATGTTCAATTGTAGTGGTGATGATATGATCTTTCTTTCCAAGGTTATAAAACGCAGAGCCTTTAATAGCAAAATTATTCGCTTCGGTTCCGCCTGAGGTAAAATATATCTCTGATGACCTTGCGCCAATGAATGCTGCGAACTCATCACGGGTATCTTCAAGCATTAC
>CAZQYL010000434.1:0-2074 GCA_964597425.1 uncultured Ignavibacteriales bacterium
ACTGATGAGTTATCCAGGTTTGCTGTGACCTGACCGCTGACACTAAACGGATTTGTTGTATTGTTAATTCTATATACCTGGCAATTGATGTTTGTTAAATTTTGAGTTGTGTACACGGGTGTTGCTTCTCTCCAGTCAATGGTTGATATGTAATAAGTAGGAACGAAATCCAGTTCTTCATCATCCTGGTAAAACATCAGATCAATTGTATCTTCTGGAACATTCGTTAATGCGTAATATCCATTGTTTTGAATATTTGTTGAATCTACAGTCACAATACCTGATGATGATTCATCGAGATAAAGAGCCTTTACGTATCCAGATTGAACAGGCTGGTTGTTATCTTTAAATGTAACATATCCTGAAACACTGTAATACTGTTCTGTATTTTTTACTGTGTGAAAATCATTTTTTCTCGGGTTTCCTATCCCGGTTGTAGTTGTAAAGATATTGTGATAGTCTCCAAAAGCCATTATTAAACTTCCAGTACCCATAGAAGTGTCAAATATCTGGCTTTCATTTATGTGGCTCCATTTATGTCTGCCGTTGGAATTAAACTTAGATATTCCCGAATATGATCTTAAACCGATCTTTGCGCCCATGTAAGATATGTAAATCCTGAAAGGTGATTGAACCTTCAAGTCCTTTAAGTACTCAGAGAATTCCCCTCTTTCATGATATCTGAACCATAACATTGTACCGTTTTTGTTAAACTTCACAACACCCGGTCCTTTCAGATTCCCGGAGTAGATATCTGCACCAGCATAAATATTATTGAATTGGTCGGTAGCAATCTTAGAGAAAATAAAACTCTGATTAATATAAGTCCAAAGAACGTTTCCCTGTGATGAATACATTACAATTGATCCACGAGCAAAAGAAGACGAGTCAGCAAGTGATCCTGCAGCACATATACTGCCATCTGTAAGAACTGTAAAATCATCAAAATTATCATAGGAATTAAAAATACTGTTATATGTTCTTGACCATATCATATTTCCGTTAGTATCAAACTTTACAAGCAATGCGTCCGCCAAACCGTTTTGGGAAAAGGCTCTGCCGCACAAATATAGATCATTATTTCTGCCAAGCTTCAATTCCTTGCATATATTGCTGGTTGTACCTGGTTGAATAAAATTTTTATGCCAAATAATTTCTCCATTGGTACCGAATTTCAATATTATTATACTGTCGAGGTGATTACCTGCCGCAATTACGTTTCCCTGAGTGTCTTCGATAATATGACTTATTGACCCATAACCTGATAATTCGAACTCTGAAATGAAGTTTCCGTTGAGATCGTATTTAAGAATTATCGGAGTTCCCGCGGTGTGACCGGTAATGTAAATGATATCGTTTTTAATTAAAATTGCATAAGGGGCATCAGTATTATTTGTCTTTCCATTATATCTAACAACCCAAATCTGCGTTCCAAAGTTATTATATTTTACAAGTGCTATATCTCCATACCCGGTATTAATTCCTTTGCTTGTTCCTGCTGTATATATGTTACCGTTTCCATCAATTGCAATACACGATGGAGAATCATCGCCATCCCCGGGACCATTATAAATACTTTCCCAGTTTTCATTCAGTTGTGAATACAAACAGCTCATATTCAAAAAAAGGATCAAAATGAATATTTTTTTTAGATTTTTCATTGATATTATATGTTATTTGAACTCTCTTTTTATAATTTAAGATTTGTAATTTTGCAATGTATATGATCTTTCCCAGTAATGCTCAAACAGATCCAACATATATTTAGCAAAATTTGAGCGGCGCATGATAAGATCAGCCTGTGACTGGTTCGGATGCTCAAGGTCATCAGTATTTATAAAAACTGATTGCCTGTCGATAATTGTCATATTCGGAATATCAAAATCACAAAGTCTCAATTGTTCTCCATTAGATTCGTATTTCCTGCAGACTTCCGCAAGGTTTTCACCGTTTGCTTCTTCAATCTTTCCATTTAGTGAGACTTTAAAATCCAGACCGGTTCTGTAAATTGATCTTATCACACCGCCCCGTTTTATAAATTTTCGTGAAAATTCATCGGCCTCATCGCTTACCA
>CAZQYL010000435.1:0-2071 GCA_964597425.1 uncultured Ignavibacteriales bacterium
GCGGTTATAGAACACATAAATAATAATTTTTTCCAATTAAATCTAACCTAAAATTTGGTAGTTTTGGGGATAAATATCACTTTTTTTGGATAAACTTCATTACGTCTTCTATCTTTGTTCTGGCTGTCATTTTGAGTATTCTGGATGGTTTGTAATTGCGGTACACCCAGTTGGAAATTATCTTCAGTGTGTCTATTTCATCAATCTTGAATTTATGATACGCCTTCGAAAAAATAAAATCCTTGAAGAGCGCCCCGTGGAAATAAAGGTAATTGATCTCTTCTTTAATATTTTCAAGGTAGTCGCTATCGGCTTTGTTATCTTCATTGATTATAAATGTTTTAGCGGCTTTGCCGTTTACCATCAAAAATATTTCATACGCGTTTTCATCATTATCATTTCTGCATTTTATGATATAGTTCTGCAGCTCAACAATTGAATTTGTGAGCTCAATATTCAGCATCACTTTCTTCAGGTCGTTAATGTTATCTCTTATGTGCGAAGCGTGTTCGAAGTTCATCTCTTCGGCAGCAATTTCCATTTCGCGCTCAAGGAATCTGACAGCCCCTTCTTCGGAATCAGAGAGCAGGAATTTATCAACCCGTTTAACTTCCCGGTGATACTCAGGTACCGATGATGTAAAATTGCACGGTGCGCCGCATTGTCCTATTTCATGGTACAGGCATGTACTGTGAGATTTTGCAGGTTTCAGGTTAATATCATCACACTTGCGCAATTTATATAGCTTATTGATTCTTTCTATCAGGTTATTTACCGTAAATGAGCTTGCGAAGGGTCCGTAATACTTAGCACCATCGGGAAGTATTTCATACACTTTATATATTTTTGGGAATGTGCGCTGCACATCTATTTTGATAAAAGGGAACTTGCGGTATGATTTTATAGCGGAATTAAACCTAGGCTTGTGGGTTTTTATCATACGGCTTTCTGCCAAAAGAGCTGAAAGTTCTGAGCCGGTGCATTCCCAATCGACCTTATGAACATACCGCACAAGTTTTTTAATTTTGCTTGTGTGAGATACGTTATGGTAGAAGTAAGAGCCAAGCCTTTCTTTTAAATTCTTTGCTTTGCCAATGTATATTATTTCATCTTTTTTGTTCAGCATGAAATATATTCCCGGCTGCCTTGGTACTTCTTTCAGGTCAATTTTGATTTTTCTGAACCGCGGAGTGGTTTTGGTCTCATCGTAAATTTTCCTGTACTGAAATCCGAGCACATCGTCAACTGTTTCAAATTCAAATTCATTTACAAGCTGTTCTATGAAAGTTGCCAATATCTGTGCGGTAGCACGGGCATCATCAATTGCGCGGTGTTTGCGTTTTGCGTGAATGCCGAAGTGGCGCTTGAGTGAATCCAGTGATTTTGAGGGCAGTGCGCGGCTCAGCCTGCGCGCAAGCCTGGCTGTGCAAAGTGCCGGGTAGTCCAGTTTGTTATAACCCGCCCTGAGAAGCGAAGCATTCAGAAAGCTGTAATCAAACCTTACGTTATGTCCCCCAAGCACGGGGAAAACCGTATCGCCCCCTTTGATGAAATCAAGTATACCCTGCGCAAGTTCTTCAAATGGCGGTTTTTTATGCACCATTTCGTTTGTAATGCCCGTAAGCTGTGTTATGTAAGGAGGAACGAATTCACCCGGGTTCATCAGGGTTTCGTATTCATCTATTATTTCACCGCCCCGCATTTTTACAATGCCAATTTCAGTCATGCGGTTGCTTTCAGCGCTTAAGCCTGTGGTTTCAACATCAAACACAGTGAATACAGTATCATGTAAGGATACGGTGTTATCTGTGGTGATAAGCGGTATGTTGGTTTTTGTTTTCAAAATTAATCAGATGCAAATTAATTAAATTAAACATAACTTTGTAAACCAATAATGAGACAATTCAACTTCAAAAAGCTTAACCGCTGATTTCACGAATGTACACGAATTTATATTGGGCTTACTTCAATTATCTATTTAGTACTTTGATAGCAGAAGTTAGAAACATGATTAATTAACTATGGAAAATACACAGGAATTCTGGCAAAAACGCTGGCTTGAAAGCAAAAC
>CAZQYL010000436.1:0-2054 GCA_964597425.1 uncultured Ignavibacteriales bacterium
TTCCTGTTGGGTCCCTGGTATGCAAGCAGTTCTTTTTGTGTAGCCATGCTTAACTGGCTCCACCAGTACCTTGGACTTGACGGGTCAGTTTCATCACCAATAACGATATACTGGTTCTGTTCTTCGGGATCGGTGATATTTACAATTATTGTGTAACTCTCAAGTCTTGGTTCAATAGCAAGTTCATCCTGTACGCGCCCAAAGAGCTCGGTTTCCTGTAAGCTGGCGAGTATGGTAAAATATACGCCAACCCGTACTGAGTTGTAGTATGCTTCATGAAGTTCGCTTTTCAACTGACCCTTTTTGTTATACTTGTAACTTATCATTTCTATTATATCGTTCTTTGAATTGTACCTGTTAGCCTGAATGATCCTGTCACTTTTACCATATTGGTAAAATTCTTTTATGGTCAGATCTGTGAACACATGATACTTGGAATATTCAGTCACATTTCCGCGGTCGTCATATCCATAATAAAATGATTTGTAGCCGCTATCGGCAAGCACGCCTTCCTGCTCTTTGGAGTAGCGGTATTCATAAATACTTTTAGATTTTATCTTGTGCGAATGGATGAAATTTCTTTCATTGTTGCGTGAATTAATGTTGTATTGATCCTGTGCAAAGGAATTTGCAGCAATTAATAGTATCACAGCCAAAACGGGAAATTTTATCAATAGTTATCCTTTAAATTAATTTCCGTGAAAGTTCAGTGAAAATTCATTTAAATGCAATAGAAGTTTTGTGCTTCAATCTAACGGATATGCGGTAATTATTTTACCGGCAGCACCACAAGTTAGATTTCCTCCAAAATGACAAGATCATTTTAAGATCATCATTTTCTTAGTATCTGTAAAATCAGAAGCTTTTAATGTGTAGAAATATATTCCGCTTGAAAGAACTTCAGCAGATAGCTTATAGCTATAACTTCCTGCATTCAAATTTCCGTTTTCAAGTACTGAAATTTGGTTACCTAGTACATCAAAGACCTTCAGTTCAACAAATTCGCTTTTTGGAATTGAAAACTCAATTACTGTTTCCGGATTGAACGGATTAGGATAATTCTGCTTAAGCAGATATGTTACTGGAACTTCGTTCTGATTATTCCCGGTGCCAACAATGCTTCCTGTCATTTTATATATCCCGCCGCCGAGCCCTACAGCCCAGCCCATCTGGCAGCCTGTCAAGCCGTCGGGGAAATCCATGTGCGAAAGTGTTTGAGCGGCTGTATGAACCTGTTCCCATGTACCGCCGGTGTTTGATGAACGGTAAATATTCGTGCCGCGTATGAACCAGAAATTTTCACCTTCACCCTGTATGGATTCAATATTTCCCGCGCCAGGAGCCGGGAGTGAAGAATAACTTACGCCGCCGTTAGTTGATCTTGACATTGATATGCTTGCGGAAAATCCAGTGCCTGCTGAATTATAATGAATCGCCAGAATATATATCCCCGATACATTCGCTTCGTGTGAGGTGAAGCTAAATCCGCCGTTGGTCGAGCGGTATACTGTAGTTATGCTTGTACCCCACCAGATATTAGGCATTGATACCTGGAAGCTGCCCGGAAGGCAGGTTTCGATATTGGTTGCAGGGGGAGCGTTTGGTGAGAGCTGCCAGTTCATACCGCCGTTGGTAGTGAGTAAAAGCTGCCATATATTCGAAATTGGATCACCGAAAGCAAATCCGTTAGAAGGGCTTGTCATCTTTAATCCGAATATTCTTGTCTGTGTTGAAATAAAAACCTGCTGCCACAGTGCACCGCCGTTTGTAGTTTTATAAATGAAAGTGCTGCCGCTGTTTGTTGAAGTTAGCCATGCAGTATTGCCGTCAATCGCATCAATGCTGTTTGACATTCCCACAACTACACCGGGGTTTGGGTTGGCATTAAGCCATGTTGCGCCGCCATCAGTTGTGCGGAAAACAACCGCACCCGCGCCGGCTGCCCAGCAGGTAAGCTCATTTACTGCCTTTACAGTTGTTAGCTGTCCTGCAAAACCGGAGTTTTGCTGAGTCCATGTGTAATTGCAGTTCTGCCCAACAGCTTTAGTTGTGAT
>CAZQYL010000437.1:0-2044 GCA_964597425.1 uncultured Ignavibacteriales bacterium
GAACAGACGGTTCAAATGAACCGCCTGTTCAGGGGGATTGGTTGTTAAGCCGTTTTATGCAATGCTTAGTATTTGATCTTTCTGCAGATTATAATAATAAGCCGGTTCTTCTTTTACTTCTGTGTCTTTTATATGTCCAAGCATCAATGCCTGAATTTTATTTGATTCTGTTAAGTTGTTAATTTTTTCAAGATACTTATAATGTTTATCAAGGAATACTTTAGCTTCTTTGAAGTTTCCGCTGATGCTGTAGTTTTCACTGTATATCATGCAGATCTTACTGAGATCTTTATATGATTTAGCAGTTTTTGCCATTTTTTCAGCAGTATTCAAAAAGCCCATTGCTTTTTCTGTATCTCTGAATTTTAGATATAACCTTGCAAGACCTGTGTTTATTCTTACAACGTTCATTATGTCGTTGATCTTCTGTGATACTTCAAGACCATCCATAAAGAACTGTTTGCTTGTCTTGTAATCATTGAGCTCAAAGTATAATTCGCCAAGCTCGCATAAGGTATGGTCAACAGAGCTCTTATCGCCTATTTCTTTATAGTATTTCAATGCGCGGTTGTAGTACTTTATTGCTTCCGGAAAACATCTCATTTTCATGTAAGCCTTGGCAAGGTTAGCGAAAACCTGGGTCTCAGCCTGCCTGTTGCCGTACTTTTTCATGATGATCATTGCTTCGCTTAAGTATGTTATAGCATTTGCAAAGTCGCTCATATAGATGTATGTTCTGCCGATATTTGCAAGTGTGAAGCTTTCATCAATGACGTTCTTGGAATTCTGGGTCTCTTTTAATGCCTTTGTGAAGTATAACAATGATTCCTGGTAGCTGCCTGTTTCCAGGTAAACTATACCAAGGTTATTGTATAATGCATAGTGGATCTCGGTATTGCTGCTTTTGTAAATGCTTAAGCTTTCAAGATAGTTGTTTAAAGCGGCCCTCAGATCACCATTTAACTGGTATGAAAGTCCTCTGTTTGTGAGAACGGCTGCTTCAAAATTCATATCTCCGATTGACTGGAGCACAAAAATGCACTCATCGTAATATTCAATTGCTTTTTCAAAATCGCTTAAGCTGTAGTACACATTTGCTATTGCGTTAAGTGTCCTTGATTCTGCTTTTTTATCTTTAAGCCTTCTGTTTATATTCAGGGCTTCCTGGTAATATTCAATAGCTGCTTCAAAATTGGAAGATAGCCTGCAGGATATTCCTGCGTTCAAGTAAGCTTTTGCCAGCCCTTTGCTGTATCCCAGCAGTTGTGCCAGGCTGATCGCTTCTTTGCTTACCGAGAGCGAAAGATTGTTGTTATCCTTTCTTGCTTCATCGGCCTGCTTGTTGAGTAAATCAACCTCTTCAAAGCTATTTCTATTGATATTTTCTATTTTATTTATAGATTTCATTTCTGTTTTTTAGAAAGTAGTTTTTAAATGGAGGTTATTTTACTAAAGTCATCTTTTTAATGTCCGTGAAACTTCCCGCGGTTAACCGGTAGAAGTATATTCCGGATGCCAAGTTTGAATTTGTAAAATTGATAGTGTAGCTTCCGGCATTTAAATACTGATTTACCAGTACTGAATTCTCTCTGCCCAGCATATCATATACCGCTAATTTCACATTGTTGCCTGTTGCCAGGTCAAATGATATTGTTGTACTTGGATTAAACGGATTTGGATAGTTTTGATGTAATGAATATTTTAAAGGGGTATTGTTAGCAGTTGTAAGCTCACTGCTCATATCAAGTGACATAGTCGCTATATATGACATGTTTGCTGCATTATCAATAACCAACTCGCTGAAACCTGTAATTATCACTTTATTTGTTGGTGATATGGCAATATCCATTGCTATATCATATGAAGTGCCCGTAAAACTGTATATGTTAACTTGATTCTGACTGCCTGAATCCTTATTATATCTGACTGTCGCGTAATCATATGTGTCGCTTGTTCCCCAGCTTTTTCCGGTTACAACAACACTGTTAGTGCCAAGCAGACCTATAGAAGAAGCTACGTCTTCGCCATTGCCTGTACCGTTATA
>CAZQYL010000438.1:0-2039 GCA_964597425.1 uncultured Ignavibacteriales bacterium
TATTAAAATATTGGTTTATATGATAACCTTAACTGTAAATATAATAGCTAAATAAGGTAATTGCAACCTTATTCCTCAAAGTATATACATAATTAGGTATAAATCACTGGTTTATTGTGATTCGTAAAGGACTTTATAGTTTTGAAAAGCGGTAAACAAAGCAATAGCCACTTCATTCTGGCCCTTATCACTTGAAAGGTAAATTTCATCTTTCGGGTCAGAGAGATACCCCGTTTCAACGAGAACAGAAGGCATGGATGCACCAAGCGTGACCCAATTGCCTGCCTGAATAATGCCCCGCGATTCAAGCTCAGTGTGACTCAACATATTCACTTCTATTATGGATGCGAGGTACTCGCTAAACCTGGTGTAACCGGCGTGGGCAAGACTTGAAAAAATAAAATTATCCAAAGTGTCTGAACCGAATTGCTGAAATGCTATCTGGTAATTTTGTTTCATTGTGAATTCAACTGCTTCGGGGAATCTTTCTTTGTTCAGCAGGTATACTTCAAAACCCTTTTTATCGCTCTCTTCCATCTTTTTATGATTGGCGTGAATACTGACAAAAAGCTTTGCGCGGTTATTATTTGCAGCAATGGTTCTATCTCTTACCTGTGAGAATTCATCAGTAGTACGCGAGTAAATAATTTTAATATCAGGATATTTACTCTCTATCATCTTTCCAAGCTTCATAGCAATAGGCAGCACGATATTTTTTTCCTGCACACCGGTTTTATCGCCAATTGTTCCGGGATCCTTACCGCCATGACCGGCATCAATATAAATAACATCAAGCTTTGATTGTGAATACAATGTCAAATGACAAAATCCAAATGCCAAAAGAAGCAATAAATGCACTAGTGAATACTTTGAAATTTGAGCTTTGGAATTTGGCATTTTGTTTTACCGATAGTTTGTGAACTGTACCGCAAAATCAAGCTCAGCACCGCGTACAAGCGCAATTGCTTCCTGCAGCAGGTCTTTATCGCGGCTTGAAACCCTTACCTGTTCATCCTGTATTGCGGCCTGCACCTTAATTTTGGAATCTTTGATAATTTTAACTATCAGCTTCGCATTTTCCTTATTAATACCCTGCAGTACTTCAATTACCTGTCTGACCATATTGCCGCCGGCTTCTTCCTGCGGTTTGTAATTGAGTGATTTCAGGGGAATACTGCGCTTAACGAACTTATTCTGCATCATATCCACTATAGCCTTGGATTTATAGTCATCATCTGCCAGAATGGTAATAGTTTTATCCTTCTGGGAATACTCAATAGTACTTTTTGAGCCCTTAAAATCATATCTCGAAAGTATTTCTTTCCTTGTTTGATTAATGGCATTATCTACTTCCTGCCAGTCAATTTCGGAAACTATATCAAATGAATAATTATCTGCCATGATTATACTTTTATTATTTTAAAAAATTCCATTACAAATATACTTCTATTTCCCGTTTTTAGAAAACACTGTATTTGGCTCAAGTCCTGACATTTGCAGTATGGCATTCCACACTTTTTCATCAACAGGCTGAACCGATAGCCTTGCTTCTCTGACTATCCTTGAATCACACGTGCGTTTATCTTTTTTTATCTGCTCAAGTGTAACCGGGCTTGGAAGTCTGCGTTTGGGTTTAATATCGAATATAAAAATTTTCGGATTGCCAGCCTTGGGGTCAATATACGGATCAGTAATTATCTCGCAAATCCCCACAACCTGTTTCTCTCCGCCGGTGTGATAAATGAATGCAACATCGCCCTTGCGCGCGGTTCTGATCTGGAACAATCCCCCGGGGCTTGTAACACCATCCCAAACAGCCTTTTTATCACGCTCCAGATCTGAGTATGAATAAACTGTAGGCTCTGTTTTTAATAAGAAATATGACATTTTTGCTATTTGATAGTTAGGTTCGCGTATTTCAAAATTATATTCTTCACTCCAACCTTATCAAAATGGATAGATGCTTTCTTCGCATCTCCCCTGCCGGATACATCTATGACCTTGCCCTTGCCGAAATTATTATGGAAAACCACACTTCC
>CAZQYL010000439.1:0-2020 GCA_964597425.1 uncultured Ignavibacteriales bacterium
CGTTTCCGGTTCCCGGATGATTATTTCCGCGGTGACTGGTTCTTAAAATTCCAGCGTACCAATGTTATCAACGGCGCAGGAATTTACGAAACCGGATTAAGAACACAGATAAGTATTGGGCAGGTAATTTCAAGGAACTCAACCAACAGTCCTATCTTTCCATCGGTCGGTTCAAAAATTTCGCTCTCCGCTGAAATTGCCGGCGCGAATTTGATAGGTACTACCAATTTTTATAAGCTTGGTTTCAAAAGCGAAGCTTATAAGAGCCTTGATAATGCAGGTAAACTTGTACTTGCATCTTTGTTTGATATAGAAAGTATATCAAGTCTTTCAAGCGATAACTACGTTCCGCCAAATGAGCTCTTCTTCATGGGCGGCAGCGGACTTTCATACAACACTGTTGCGCTTCGCGGGTATGATGACCGTTCGGTAGGTCCGGTTAACTCGGTGCGTTCACCCGTCGGCGGCAGGTTTATGATGAAATACGGCGTTGAGCTAAGGTATTCGCTTTCACAGGATCCTATCCCCATCTTCCTGATGGTGTTCGCTGAAGCCGGTAACCTGTGGCCATCGTTCAAAACTGCAGATATATTTGACCTCAAGCGTTCGGTTGGTTTCGGCGCAAGACTCATGCTTCCGGCAGTAGGTATTATAGGCTTCGACCTTGGTTACGGATTTGATAGAAAAGTTGTTGATAACGAAGATCCTTCGTGGCTGTTCCATTTCCAGTTCGGCAGGGGATTCTAAACCCTGAAGGATTGAAGGGGTAAAAATTAAATAAAAGAAAATAAAAATTAATTCATATTTAAGGAGAAACAATTGAAAAACATTTTAATAGCATTATTTTTGTTTGCTGTTGTGGCAGCATCGGCAAACAGCCAGGTCAAAATAGCTTTCGTTGATAGTGAAGTTATTATTGCCCAGCTTCCTGAAGCCCAGGATGTAAAGAAAAAGCTTGAGGATCTGCAGAAGCTCTATATTGATACCATCACTGCAAAAGAGAACGATATCAAAACAAAAGCTGATGTGTTTAAATCAAAGTACGAAGACGCGCAGAAGCAGATAGAAGCCGGTAAGCTGAACGCTGACCAGATAAAAGCTCTTGAAAGCGAACTCGGAATGATGCAGGAAGAAGTTCAGGTTTTAGACCAGGAATTATCGGTTTATAAACAGAACATTCAGAAACAGCTTTATGATGTACAGCTTGAGCTGTTTAAACCGGTGAAAGAAAAAATTACCAAATCAATAGAAGCGCTTGCAAAAGAACTGAAGTATAATATAGTGCTTGATAAAGCCAGTGATGCTCTCATTTACGGCGATAAGGAAATTGATATCACATTCAAAGTTTTAGATAAACTGAAATAAAAAATTTATATAGTTAGTGGCACAGACATTCCTGTCTGTGCTTACTTTTTTCATATTGAATTTCAAATCAAATTAAATCATATTTCATAAAATTATACGCTTTAATTCAATCATTTTCCCAGAAATAAATACTAAAGCGATGAAACTATCATTTGCCGTAATATTCGCTCTTATTTTCTTTGCAGGTGCATCTTTTAGCCAGCAAAAAATAGGCTATGTCGATTCCAAGGTCATACTCGAAACTCTGCAGGATGCGCGCGACGCGCAAACCAACCTGGATAACATGGTGCAGAAATGGAAGCTTGAGCTGCAATCGCTCAACGATAGTCTTTTTATTATGAAAGATGATTACGATAAGAAAAAGCTTATCCTTACCGAAAAGATCAAGCAGCAAAAAGAAGAGGAGCTGAAGCTCCAGGAAAAGAAGATCACAGATTTTAAGCAGAACAAGTTCGGCGAGTCAGGCGAGTACTTCCAGAAACAGACCGAGCTTATGAAACCTGTTCAGGACAGGGTTTTTAAAGCCATACAGGATGTTGCCAAAGAAGGCGGCTATGATTTTGTTATCGACCGCTCAACCCAGCTTATGCTGCTGTACATGAACGACCGGTACGACCTGACCCAGAAAGTAATAAAGAAACTGGAATCGCAATAA
>CAZQYL010000440.1:0-2019 GCA_964597425.1 uncultured Ignavibacteriales bacterium
TAACTTTCAGTCTCCAATTTATAATAATACACTCCACTTGCCCTGTGCGAAGCATCCCACTCGACTTCGTAAATTCCAGGTTTTAAATCTTCATTAACCAGAATAGCCATCACACGTCCTGTTATATCGTAAATTGTCAGCTTTGCAAATACTGATTTTGAGATGCTAAATTGAATCTTAGTATTTGGATTAAACGGATTTGGATAGTTCTGCGCTAGTGAAAAACCCGATGGTACCTCATTCGATATTGGCTGGATTCCAATTGGTCCACCTCCGTTTGTTGTATATATCAGTTGACCAGCCCAAGGAACAGCCCAGACATTTTGAGAATTAATACAAAATATGCTTTTGATATTAATAGAATCAGGAACAGGTGTACTTTGCTGAAACCAGTTCGAACCGCCGTTTACCGTCTTGAAAATTGAACCTCTACCACAAACGTATCCTGTATCAATAGTGGCAAAATCTATACCATAGTAGTTCACCGTATTGAAAGCTCGGCTTACCCAGTTTGTGCCGCCATTCGTTGTTAGGAGTAAAGTCCCTCCTTTTCCAGCTATGTAGCCCATTGAAAGTGGTCCCCAGTTTTTGAATATAACCTGTCGCAAAGTAGATGAAGTACCGGATTGCTGAGTTAACCATGTATTCCCACCGTTTGATGAATATAAAACCACACCGGAATCGCCTACGCAGTATATCATATTTGTACTTACCGTAGCAACGCTATAAAGTCTCGCCTGATTGTTTCTTATAAGCACCTGCCAGTTTAATCCGCCGTTAGTAGTCTTCAGAATAACACGGTTTGAATCTTTGCTTCCGACAGCAAACCCCGTGTTTGCATCAAAGAATTGCACAGCGTTTAACCAGGATTGAACGCCTGAGTTCTGAAGCACCCAACTTACACCCCCGTCAGTAGTTTTCGCAATTTTCCCACGGAAACCTGCTACCCACCCTGTATTGCTGTTTAGGAAGAATAAACCTGAAAGTTTATTGGTATCAACCGTTCTGTGTCCAATCCAATTTAGTCCGCCATCAATTGTCTTAAAAACAGTATCTTTTTTTGAAGGATGTACTACCCAGCCTGTATTCAAATTAAGGAATTGAATTCTTGGTACTGGTTCTTGGTCGTCACTACTTTGTTGTAAACCATCACTTAACCATTGAGCGAGTAAAAATTGCGAAAATAATGATATAACAAAATAAATTAGAAATGTTTTCATAGACTTAAATTTATTTGTGTTAAATGATTCCTGAATTTAGTTTATTGTCAATTCATAGATTATCAAAATATCTTCTACAATACTACCTGCAATTTTTATTATCCCGTTATTGATTTCAATTTCAAGAGCTGTTGTCTCAGCTGAAGTTTCTGGAATTTCGGCAATTATAACTTCACCCTGAACATCTTTGTAAGTATAGTACAGTTTATCTATGACACCCCACGAGCCTGAGATACCGGAATAGGGATTGAAAACGAAGCTGTACCATTTACAGCATTTACAGAAAACTTTTCGTCTATTCCTTTAATAGCTCCACCGCCTTTTGGCAATGAAATTGAAGGGATTTCAATGGCATTGGACTTAGTTTTCCCACCATCCTTTTTAAGGAATTGGTTTGCTGATGAATTATTATTTTCGGATGAATTATTCAATTCAATGTTTGTTGAGGATTATTTTAATAATACCATCTTCTTTGTTTCCGTAAATCCTTCTGCTTCCAGCTTATAATAATATATTCCGCTTGCTCTGTGCGATACGTCCCAATCGACTTCATACTTGCCGGGATTTAACAGTTCATTCACAAGTATTGCCATTACTCTGCCTGTAACATCATAAATGGTTAGCTTAGTAAATGATGTCTTCGAAACATCAAATCTAATCTTTGTATTGGGATTAAATGGATTTGGATAATTCTGCTCTAATGAATAACCTGATGGAATTTCATTTGTAATCGTAAGAATACCAATTGGATTTCCTCCATTTGTAGTATAAATAGTAGGACCATGAAAATTTAAAGCCC
>CAZQYL010000441.1:0-2016 GCA_964597425.1 uncultured Ignavibacteriales bacterium
GATGTTGAGGGTAAAAATGTTTTAATAGTTGATGACTTGATCGATACCGCAAATACTTTTGTTGCAGCAGTTGATGCGCTTAAGAAACACGGAGCCAAAGATATATACGGCGCGGCAACTCACCCCATTCTTTCAGGTCAGGCATTACAGAAGATCGAAAACTCAGGTCTAAAGAAACTTGTTGTCGCAAACACAGTTCCACTGAATATAAAATCGAAAAAGATAGAGATACTTGATATATCACGCTTATTCGCTCATGCGATTTTGAGGAATAATGAGAATCAATCTATCAGTGCGTTGTTTAAAGTTGAATAGACACTTTGTTTAACATAAGTGCCATATAATTGCAGTAGAAATAGCCTGCCAATCAGCTTTGCACCAATCAGCAGGCTTTTTTTCCTCCTGTAGAAATTCAGTTATTATTTCTTCCTTTTTGAAACAATTCTTATTCCCGCCATACCTAAGGCAAAGATCAACGGCATTTCAATTCCAAACAACCCGCACTTTTTTCCATCCTTTTTATCTTTGTTTCCGGAGCTTTCTCCATCACTTTTTACAGTTGCGGTTAACACCAGGTCTTCCTTCAGATCTTTTAATGATCTTTCCCACTTAACTTTCTTACCGTCTTTTATACCGTTGGTTTTCAGCACTTCGTCAGGAAACTCAAATTCATAAACCAATTCATATTTACCAGCGTTCATAGTTTTAGCGGCAGATGTATCCTGTTTAATTACATATACAAATTCAGTCCCTTCCTTCTCTTCTTTCCAGGTTGGAGTGACTTTTGCGAACCCGCTTGCGCTGTTAAGCTTGTTCAAATCGTTAAATTCAATGCTTACGTTTACGTGTTTTGTTGAATCATCCAGTTTATCTTCAATTTTTATATCCTTTACATCGTTATTTGATGAAGAATATTTACTTTTTATCTTACCCTCATCAAAACTGAATCCCCCTAATTCCTGTTTGTTTTTCACATTTTTCATTTTTGTCCAGTAATTCAGGTTAATCGATCCGGAACCGTCTTTTTCTAATTTTCCCTTCTGGTTTACATTTACACATCCGGTTATAAAAAATATCCCCAATAAGAATAATGATAATAATAATTTGTTTCTCATTTCTGGTTTT
Source organism: uncultured Ignavibacteriales bacterium (assembly GCA_964597425.1). GTDB lineage: Bacteria > Bacteroidota > Ignavibacteria > Tepidaquicellales > OLB5 > OLB5. The sequence goes on from CAZQYL010000441.1 coordinate 1,126, forward strand.
CTCCTCTACTTTTATTTGATTAAAATCATTTTATTTGTTTGTAAAAATTCACCTGCCTGCATTACACAGAAATAAATTCCGCTTGAAAGTTCTGATGCATCGTAAGAAATATTGAATTTGCCTGAAGTAAATGTTTCATTTAGCAAAACTTTCACTACCCTGCCTGACACATCAAATATCTTAAGAGCAACATGCGAAGAAAACGGAATTTCAAAAACAATTTCAGTTGTGGGGTTAAACGGATTAGGGTAATTCTGCTGTAACCTGAAATTCCCGGGAATTTCATTTGTTGACTGATTCAAACCCGTGACAATACCACCGAAATTAGAAATATAACCTATAGATCCCGCGGCATAACCATTAATTGTTGTTGGCATAAAACACGCATTGATATCTACATTCAGTGGTTCCTGCTGCAAAACCCAGGTATTTCCGCCGTTAGAGGTAATAAGCCTTGTACCTGACTGACCAACGCATAATCCGTTCAAATCAGATGAGAAATGAATATCGAAAAGATCATTAGTTGTTCCTGATGGTGAAAGGTTCCAGTTTTGACCTCCGTTTGTTGTTCTGTAAATTTTGCCGGCAGTACCGCAAACAAATCCTGTTTGCTGACTTGGAAAACTTATGCCAAATAAATTCCCCGGCAGAGTGGCCGCATTTTGCCATGTAGTTCCGCCATTTGTAGTTCTGCCTATAGTACCGCTCTCGCCCAAAACCCAGCCTGTTTGCTGATTTACAAATTTGATCTCAGCGATTTCCTGGTTAAATGAATAAACTTCACTCCAGTTACTGCCGGAATTTGTTGTCCGGTAAAGCTTCTCTGTTGCTCCTGAAGTTGTAGCCATTGCCCATCCGGTGTTAACATCATAAAAACTAAATGAAGTTATA
>CAZQYL010000442.1:0-2013 GCA_964597425.1 uncultured Ignavibacteriales bacterium
AGTCATAGTTTTTTTCTAACCACCTCTGTTATACAGAGGTGGTTTTTTTATGTCCGGTTTCCGGAGAAATGTTTCGGGGTTATTTTTATGTATAATACTTATCCTATTTTTTTCGTAAATTTGTTAGTTTTATCACAAAAAATATGATTTTTTACTCAAAATTCTACGTTAGTCAGCTAAAACGCTCATTTTTTATTGCTAAAAATGAAAATGGCATATGCTATATCGATCTGAATGACAATGAAAGAAAGTTTCTTTCGAAGCTGAAAGACTATATTGAAGATATTGCAGTTAGTAAACCTGCTGAGCTAAGTTACGAGATTTCACAGATAAAAAGCTACTTTGCCGGCAAACGTTCTGATTTTGATATGAAGATATATTTGAAAGGCACCGGTTTTCAAACCTCTGTGTGGCAGGCACTTGCCGGCACAGATTATGGTGAAACGGTATCTTACTCAGAGCTTGCCAAAAGAGCCGGAAACAAAAAGGCTTTTCGCTCTGCCGCAACATGCTGTGCGATAAATCCTGTACCGATCATTATCCCGTGTCACAGGGTGATAGCAAAGGATGGCTCGATAGGTGGATTCGGCGGCGGGGTGGAGATGAAAAAATTCATGCTTGAAATGGAAAGAAAGAACAGCCAATAGTTTGATACGGAATATTATTTTTGATCTTGGTAACGTGCTTGTAAATGTTGAGTATGAAAGATTCATTAATAAGCTGATTGCTAACGGGGTTACCGAAGAAGCTTACATGACTTTTTTCAAAGGCGGTAATTACCGCCTGCTGGGTTATGAATCAGGTGATATCACGACAGATGAGTTCATCACAAGATCTCTTGCCGGGCTGAACCTTGAGATGGAACAGGATGACTATGCAAATGCGTTCAATGATATGTTCAGTGAAATTGAACCTATGAGCGCATTAGTAAGAAGATTGAAAGCCGAAGATAATTACAGGCTATTTCTTCTTTCTAATACGAGCCCGCTGCATTTTGAGTATATAAAGCAGAAATACGACTATGTAAACCTGCTAGAAAAGTACGCACTATCGTATGAACTTAGATCTTTAAAACCGGAATCTGAGATTTACGAAAGAGCTATTAAACATCTTGGAATTGTTCCGGAAGAATCGATATTTATTGATGATCTTGAGGAAAATTGCGAAGCTGCAGTAAAATTTGGCATCAATACCATTTGTTATGATAAAGACGATCATTCCATGTTTGAAAAAAAGTTTGAAAAATTGACAGCTGTTAGTTTGTAGTTTACAGTTCAGAGTATTTAGCTAAAAATTTTTGATGAAATATGTTTGATAATTGCTCATTGTTATTTGATAATTGTTAATTGAAAAATTATGCCGGTTTCACCACAAGAATTACATATCGGCTCAAAAGCACATGCTTTTTCGCTGCCCGCAACAGATGACAATGTGTATTCATTGCGGGATTTTGATGATAAAGATGTTCTTTGCATCATTTTCAGCTGCAATCACTGTCCATATGTTAAGGCAGTTGAAGAGAGGATAAACAATATCGCGAAAAAATATTCTGACTCATCATTCGTCTTATTATGTATTAATTCCAATGATGAGAAGGTTTACCCTGAAGACTCATTTGAAGAGATGAAAAAGCGCTCAGAAGAAAAAGGTTTCATTTTTCCGTATTTAAGGGATGAATCGCAAAATACTGCGATGGCATATGACGCAGTATGCACTCCCGATATATACCTGTATGATAAAAATAGAGTATTGAAATACAGAGGCAGAATTGATGATAACTGGAAAGATGAATCAGCAGTGAAGAGCAAAGACCTGGAGCGGGCTATTGATCTGTTACTGGCCTCTAAGGATATTGATTTTGAGATGGTACCTTCAATGGGTTGCAGTATTAAGTGGATTAATCCCTGAACGAAGTGCTGCGCCTTAATCCCGTTTAACCGGGGGAAGGAAAGATAAAATTTACATTCCCAAACTGGAGTTTGGGAATGAGAATATAGAGTTTGAAATAGAGTA
>CAZQYL010000443.1:0-1979 GCA_964597425.1 uncultured Ignavibacteriales bacterium
CTACAAAAGCTGGAATTTGGAATCGAATTTTTGTAACCGGATTGAACGGATTTGGATAATTCTGAAACAGCTCAAATTTTGTCGGAATTTCAGTACTTATTGGCTGAATGCCTATAGGAATGCATGTTCTGAAATCGTTGTAATAATACTTCAGTGCTGAATCTGATATCGATTGCAGCGCGCAAACATTCTGTAGATTATTTCCGCCATCACGGGTTATCATGTAACTTAATACTACTATTTGTGTATCGCCAGGGTTCATTATTACATTACCTGTATTTGTAATGTTTCTTTGATCGAACTGTGCACTATCGTACCAGCCGGTTCTGCTGCATGCATTGCCTGAAAAACGAAAAGTAGTTGGATTGCCTGTTACCCAGTTTATAATCGTGTTGCCGCAGCCATCTTTACCCCGCATAAAATTGTAAGCCATCAATGCATCATCAGGGTCGCTTGTGCATGCATATCCTGCCATAAAGCGGTTAAACCCCGTCATATCGGTTAATTTATAACCAACAAGTGTATCATAAGGTAATTTTGCTGTATCATTATTATTGCCTGTAAATTTTAAGGGAGTCTGTAGAAATCTGTTTCCAATTGCAGGCGGATTTGTCCCATAATCCTGATCGTTATCATCAAAATTCAGGGAAAAACTTAAATTTTTTAAAGTATCACATCCAACAGCATCATCATTGGAATCGCCAATATCAAAATCATTAACTAATGAAATATATGTACTATCCCAGATCAAACTACTTTTATTGATTATTCGGTATTTAACAAAATACATATCCTTTAATGGAATACAATTGAAATTAAAAACTATCTGGTGTATTTCTGCACCTAATGGCGGTGCTCCACCCGGCAGGAATATTTCCTGTGAATGCACAGTATCCCTGCAGTTTGTGTAATCCATAAATACCATAAACAGTAGTTCTTCGGGACGTGCTGACATACCGTTTCCAATAGCGGGTCTGTCGCCGTTCCAAGCGGGCTGGTAGCCGGGGATTCCGTTCACTTCAACATAAGGCGCACCTTTCTGAACGGGCCAGCTTGCCCATGAATCGTAATTAAAAGTGTATTGCCTTCCTCCTGCTGTCTTATTTCGGGTCCCGCCACTAAACAAAGTTGGATCTGTTAACTGAACATAATAACCTCTCCAGGATGGGTCGTTGCAAACAGATGATGGCGGTACTTGCCCTATTACAGGAATATTTCCGGGTGAGTAATGTGAATTATAGATTGAGGCTGCCAGCCTCAAAGTTCTTTGCGGACCGGTTTTAGCGCCAATCCACAATCCTGAAGCATATACAGCAGTCAACCTTTGAGGAGCATTTACCGGCCAGATGAAACCCGCAACATTATTTGTAAATGTAAATTTATCATAATTAAAATATCCGTCAGTTCTGAAAATTGCATTGATGTTATTGCCTTGCATGTAGATGCTTTGGGCAGGTGCAAGACTTTGTGCGTTGATACTGAATGAAAATGTAAGTAAAAGTAGACTTAAAGTTTTCATTTTAGTATCACCATTTTTTTTGTTTGGGTAAACTCGTTTGTAATGAGTGAATAAAAATACACACCGCTTGGCAAGTTCTCAGCATTCCAGTCAATTTCATATGCGCCGGGCTTGAGATTTTCGTTCACTAGCACAGCAATTTCTTTCCCGAGAACGTCGTAAATTCTCAGGGAGACGACCCGCCGGGTAGTCTCTACAAAAGCAGGAATTTGGAATCGAATTTTTGTTGTTGGATTAAACGGATTTGGGTAATTCTGAAACAGTTCAAATTTTGTGGGAATTTCTGCGCTAATTGGCTGAATGCCTATGGGAATGCAAGTTCTGAAATCGTTGTAGTAATACTTGAGGGCTGAGTCTGATATTGATTGCAGCGCGCATACATTCTGGAAATTATTGCCGCCATCTCGGGTTATCATATAACTTAATACTACAATTTGTGTATCGCCTGAGTTCATTGTAA
>CAZQYL010000444.1:0-1949 GCA_964597425.1 uncultured Ignavibacteriales bacterium
ATTGATTGAATAAATTTTTCTTTTCTTTCAGTACCAGCCATAGTTATTGTAATTTAGATGTATCGGCAAAGATAATGGTTTGATATTTATTGAAAAATATAAAAATTTCCAATAAAAAAGCCATTCAAATGAATGGCTTATTGTTGATAACAAGAATAAAATTATTCGAGCGTAAATTCTTTTGTTATAGGTTTAGAATTATCTGAATTAAGCTTTACTGTAACTGAATATTTTCCGGGTTCAAGCATTCCGTTAATATTCATATTTCCAACAACTGAACCGCCGGTTGATTCAACATCAGCATGCCCAAGCTCTTTGCCGTCATGTTTCCATTCAAAAGTTACCTTTGTTCCCGAAGGTGCATTATTCAACATTGCCGAGCAAAAAACTGCAGGTGATGTTACAGGAAATGTTGATGCATCCGATGAACAGCCTGCATCCGTTTTTTCTGTGCAAAGTTTCACATCAGAAAGATTTGCAGTTGATACGTTACAAGCCTGGAAAAATGTGATCGATGCAAAAACCGAAACCACCAGCAGAACAGCCAATACGTTGTTTTTTTTCATTTGTTTTCTTTTGGTTTATTGTTGAAGAATGCCTGCAATATAACATTTAAACTACTCAAAAAACAACTATAATTGCTGCAGAATTTCATCTATATGGCCCGGTACTTTTACCTTCTCATATATCTTTTCTATCTTACCTTTTTCATCAATAATGAACGTTGTTCTTACAACTCCCATATACTTCCTGCCATACATACTTTTTTCCTGCCATACACCGTAGTCATTGAGCATTGTTTTTGTTTCATCACTCAGTAATGTGAACGGCAGCTCATACTTATCCTTGAACTTGTTGTGGCTTTTGGTATCATCAGGTGATACGCCAATTACTACAGCATTTTTCTTTTCTATCTTTTTTATATTATCACGGAAATCACAAGCCTCCTGTGTGCAGCCGCTTGTCATATCCTTCGGATAGAAATACAGTACAACTTTTTTACCTCTGTAATCTTTCAGCGAAATTTTCTCACCGCTATCAGCCACCAGACTGAACTCAGGTGCTTTATCTCCAACTTTTAACATAATATTCTCCCTTAAAAAACAAGGGGCAGCTGCCCCTTTAAAATAATTTGAATTGCGGCTAAAGCCGCTGGTTTTTTCATCATTATCCACGGGCTAAAGCCCGTGGCTATTCAAAAGTCCGTTTTGAAATTTACTCAAGCAAACAATTTCGAATCTCCAAAACTATTATTGAATGATTAGCTCCGCTCTTTAGAGCGGAGAGAAAAGTCCCAAAAATCTTTGCGGCTTTAGCCGCAATTGAAAATGAAAGACATTTCCCTTAACAATTCAAAAATTTTAGATTCGTTTGCCCGCACAAATATAGTACATGACAAGTTTCACGAACAAGGGGTTGCAACCCCTTGTTCATAAAAGCAATAATTTACAATCCTGCTGCTGCGTTTTTGAGTGCATCAAAATTAACCTGCACGCCCGGATTTTCGGTGACTTCCACATACTTTATCACACCATCTTTATCAACAAGGTAAACTGCTCTCTGAGCGGTTTCTTTCTGTCCGTGTGCGAATTCAGCCTGAACTACATCATATAACCTGATAACCTGTTTATTAAAATCGCTTAAAAGCGGAATCTTAATTCCGTTCTTTTCAGCAAATGCTTTTTGTACAAATGTACCGTCAACACTGATGCCAAGCATTTCAGCATTCATACCCTGGTATGCGCTGAGGCCGTCATTCATGGTACAGATTTCAGTTGTGCAAACGCCTGTAAATGCCTGCGGGAAAAATAATAATACAACATTCTTCCCTTTATAGTTGTTTAATGATATCTGCTCAAGATCCGCAGATGGTGTAAATGATGGTAATGTGAATTCCGGTGCTTTATCTCCGACTTTTAATGCCATTTTATGCTCCCTTTTATCCTGAG
>CAZQYL010000445.1:0-1948 GCA_964597425.1 uncultured Ignavibacteriales bacterium
TGGTAAGCGATGAGGCCGATGAATTTTCACGAAAATTTATAAAACGGGGCGGTGTAATTAGATCAATTTACAGAACAGGTCTGGATTTTAAAGTCTCAATAAATGGAAACATTGAGGAAGCAAGCAGTGAGAATCTTGCTGAGGTTTGCAGGAAATATGAAGCAATAGGTGAACAATTGAGACTTTGTGATTTTGATATTCCAAATATGACAATCATAGACAGGAAATCAGTTTTTATAAATACAGATGACCTTGAACACCCAAATCAATCACAGGCTGATCTTATCATGCGCCGCTCAAGCTTTTCCAAATATATGATGGACCTGTTTGAGCATTATTGGAATAGGTCTGTGACTTTAAAAGAAAAAATAAATTTAAATAATATTTCCGGGTAAAACCTGAAATCGGAGAACAAAATGACAATAAAAATTAAATCCAATCTTACCTTACTGGTATTATTAATTCTGCTTTTTAGCTGCAATAAGCTGATCAGTCAATGGCTGCCTAATACAAGGCTTACTAATGATGCTGCTGTTTCTACAGGTTCATATAATAATGGAAAGTGGATAGCTGTTTCCGGCACATCAATTCATGTTGTATGGAGAGACTACAGAAATAGCAGTTCTGCGGTTTATTATAAAAGATCAACAGATAATGGTACTAATTGGAGTAATGACCTAAAAATCAATGATGTTGATTCTTTTGCTAACAATCCGGTAATCGCAGTTTCTGAATCAAACGTCCATATTATTTGGAATGATGAAAGAAGTGATACTACCAATTTGTACTATATAAAGTCTACGGATAATGGAAGTACATGGAGCAGCAACATTAGGCTGGTAACAAACAAGATTGGTATAGGTTCCTCAATAGCCTGCAATGATTCCAAAATCTATGTAGCATGGACTGATACCCAAAGTGGTAATGCGGAAATTTATTTCAAATTCTCAACAGATAATGGAAATAATTGGAGCAATAATATAAGGAGAACTAACAACATATTAGCTTCACAATTCCCTACAATAGATGTATCGGATAACACAATCCATATGGTTTGGCTTGAACAATATACTGGTTATGAATTATTTTATTCGAAATCTACCGATAATGGTTTGACTTGGTCAGATTCCATAAGAATTGTTAGTAATAACTCGCCATGGGTGCCATCAATTTCAGTTTCAGGTGTCAATATTCACGTTGCATGCAGATTACAGACAACCGTTAATCTATTCAATATCTCTTACAAGCGCTCCACAAACAACGGACAAAATTGGGATTCAGGCTTTGCAATATCAACAAGTAACTTTGCAGGTATGCCTTCCATTGAATCATATGGTTCTGTAGTTCATATCGTGTGGGGCGATGAGCGTTCCCCCGGTAATGGTATTTATTACAGGGTATCCACGGATAGCGGAAGCAGTTGGATGAATGAATCAATAATTACTTCAGGTGCAGTAAATCAGAATAATCCAAGCATTGCTGCATCAAATTCCGGTTTGCATGTTGTTTGGGAAGATAGAAGAGATGGCAATACTGAAATTTACTACAAGAGAAATCTAACAGGTAATGGTCCGTATACAGTATCGGGCACCGTGACTTACAAAGATAACAATCAGCCCGTAACAGAAGGTTACGTTAAAGCATTAAAATACAACAGCGAAACAGCAGAGATCATTACTGTTGATTCAACAGTGATCAATTCTAATGGTACATATATGTTAAACCATATGCCAAGTGAAGAACTTGATCTTATGTATTACCAGGATGATGACCTGCTGCAATTTGTACCTACATATTATGTATCCACAATTGACTGGCGGGAAGCAACAAAAATTACACCAACAGGAAATTTAACAAACATTGATTGCCAGGTATATAGAATTAACAATACAGCAAATCCGTTTAGTGTCAGCGGTCAGGTCACAGCAAACCTGGATAACTCATCAGT
>CAZQYL010000446.1:0-1936 GCA_964597425.1 uncultured Ignavibacteriales bacterium
CACTTGAAAATCCAAATGATATTAAGTTAATTCGCGGTAAGAAAGTTCTTGTTGTTGAAGACGGCCCGACTTTAACGCACGGTGAAATGAAATACGGCGCAGGCACAATAGCAGCCCAAAAGTTCGAAGCTGCCGAGGTTATAGACCCGAGGCCGTACGCTGTAAAAAGCATCAAAGATACCTATGATAAATACCCGGGAATCGGAGTTTTGCTTCCTGCGATGGGATACGGCGATAAACAGATGAAAGATCTTGAAACAACAATTAACAAAGTACCGTGTGATGCAGTGATAATAGGCACACCAATTGACCTGAGACGCGTTATAAAGATCAATAAACCTGCTGTAAGGATCGATTACGACCTGCAGGAAGTTGGCAGACCTGATCTGACACAGATATTGACGGATTTCGTTAAAAAGTATAAATAATCATAATTTTTTAAGGATACGGCTATAAACAAAAAAACTAAAATTAATTCCTGGGCTGATGTAACGGCATTGAGCGGTAAAAAACGCCTGAAGCTTCTCAGCCCGGGGCGTATTTACCATGTACTTTCAGCCCAGCAGTTCAGCAAAAGTGAGCTTTACGGACTATTTGAGCTTGCTGACCGCATAAGGAAAATTGCCAAGACTAAAGACGGGCTTGATTTCCTTCAGTCCATACTTTCACATAAGCGCGCAGTGCTGTATTTTGCGCAGCCATCTACCCGTACATACTTATCATTCAACAATGCGTGTCAGATACTTGGGATTAAAACCAGCGATATGCGTTCAGCGGGATACTCAAGCGAAGTTAAGGGCGAATCAATTGAAGATACCCTCGAGACAATGCACTCTTATACAGATATGATAATTATGCGCCATGTTGAGGAGAATCTTGCCGAAAAAGCAGCGCTGATGTTCAATAACTCAGATAAACCGATACCGATAGTTAATGCCGGTTCGGGTCCGCATGAACACCCGACACAGGCATTGCTTGATGCATATACATTATGCCGAGCGTTTAAGGGTAAGGTAAAGAATAAAACAATTGCAATTATCGGCGATCTTAAGCGCGGCAGAGCCGTGCGGTCATTAGTTTATATGCTAAGCAATTTTGAAGGCATTAAGTTCGTATTTTTATCACCTGAGGAGCTTAAAATTCCCGATGATATCAGGGCATATTTGCTTAAGGAAAAGATAAGTTTTGAAGAATCAGATAATCTGGATAAATACATCAAAAAAGCTGATGTATTTTATTATACAAGGATACAGGATGAATATGATAAGCAGCATGAGTCAAAAACCATAGATTACACAACATTTTACCTTAAAACGGCATTATTGCATCAAATGAAGCCGAATGCGGTAATTCTGCACCCGCTCCCCCGCCGGAATGAGATTCCCCCGGAGATTGATAAAGACCAGCGCGCATGGTACTGGAAGCAGGAAGTCAATGGGTTATGGATGCGCACAGCGCTCATAGCGCACATCTTCAAAGAAGATGGATATATCCTGAACTACAAATAGCTAAGTATATTATAAATAAAAGAAAAAGCCTCTACATTTAGAGGCTTTTCTTGTACGAATAAACTTCTATTTTATCAGCATCATTTTTCTGGTTTCACTATATTTATTTGTTATCAGCCGGTAAAAATATGTACCGGTAGAATACCCAGCGGCATCCCACTTAAATTCATAACTGCCTGCGGTTAAATATTCATTTTCATTATACAGTTCATTGCCAAGAATATCATATATTATAAAGCTCACATTCAATCCTTCTGGTATATTAATTTTTATGGTTGTTAACGGATTAAATGGGTTGGGGTAATTTTGAGAGATGCTAAAGGAATTAGGAACGTTATTTCCAAGGCTTGTAAAACCGTTTACAATTATTGATGTATCTCCATAAACAATGCCGTTTAGTACGCATCCTCTCAATGTTTCAGAACTGC
>CAZQYL010000447.1:0-1929 GCA_964597425.1 uncultured Ignavibacteriales bacterium
ACAAACAGAGCAAAGATTATGTGACTACCGTTAAAGGCAGCACAAATGATAAAGGAATTGGAAATGTTAGCTTTGATGCCGCAGGCGAAGGATATTATTCAATTGAAATAAATTCATATGATAGCCGCGGAAAAAAAGTGACCGATAATACTTACTGCTACGTATCAAAAGGTGATATGTGGTGGTGGTATAATGAATCAGGCACAGTACAGATTTTCCCCGATAAAGACAGCTATAAACCCGGTGAAACCTGCAAAGCGCTGATAGTTACAACAACTCCCGGGGCAAATGTGCTTATTACTACACAGAATGATAATATATTAACTTATAATGTCGAAAAAATTGAAGGTACTTCAAAACTTATTGAAATACCTGTTGGAGCAAATTCGAGTCCGAATTTTTATATAACAGCGGCTTATGTGAATAACGGGCAATTTTATTCCGCAAGCAAATCAGTGATGGTAATGCCGGAAGAAAAATTCCTTACAGTGAATATTGCTACCGATAAAACATCATATAAACCCAAGGATGACGGTACAGTGATGATAAAGGTCACAGATGCAGCCGGGAATCCCGTACAGAATGCAGAAGTATCACTTGGTGTTATTGATGAAAGCATTTACGCGATAAAACCGGATAACACCAAGGATATAAAGAACTTTTTCTATGCACCCAAGTGGAATACTGTAAGCATTCATTACAGCAATGCATATTCATATTACAGCTACTCAAGGCTCATAACAATTTATGAAAGGTTTGATGTAAAATCACTTAAAGAAGGTGAGCTGGGCACTATCAAAGGTAAGCTTACCGATAAGAACGGTAACGCCATTGCCTACGCTACTATTGTAATTGATGGTGATTTCGTTGCGGCTACCACCGCTGATGATGGTACATATGAATTCAAATTACCCGAAGGCAGTTATACAATCGGAGTAGTTCAGCAGAAGAAATCGAACGAGAGCGAAAAGGAATTGAAGGTTGTGAAGGGTCAGGTGCGGGAAGTTAATTTGAAAAGCGGTTCGAATGGTTTGGTGCTTGATGCTGTTACACAACAAAGTGACCAGACTATTTTGAATGGTCAGGTGAATTTGCGCAGCGGAAGAATGGACGACATGCAGAAGGTAGTTGAGAATGCGCCTAAGAGTGAAACCAAAAAAATGAAGCAGTCGCTGGATGCTGATGGTTTCTTCGATAAAAAAGATAAGTCAGGGATTGAATTGGGTAAAAATAGAGACGGAGAATTTGTTGAAGCTGAAGTACGAAGTGATTTCCGCGATGCAATTTACTGGAATCCTTCAGTCATGACCGATGCAAGCGGGTACGCGACTGTTCAATTTAAATTTCCTGATAACTTAACATCATGGACACTTACCTCAAGGGTCATTACCGGCGATACGAAAGTCGGACAGCAGGTTAATACTGTAATTACACGCAAAGATCTGTTGGTAAGAATGGAAACTCCCCGTTTCCTACAGCAGGAAGATGAAGTAACAATTTCAACTATCATACATAACTATCTTGAAACTGAAAAGACGACCAAGCTTACCTTTAAAGCTGAAAACGTCGAAGTGATAGGTGATTCCGGTGAACAGACATTCACCATGGGCAAGAATGAAGAAAAACGCATTGACTGGAAGATAAAGGTCACAAATCCAAACGGATTTGCAAAACTTACAGCTACTGCACTTACAAATGAGGAATCAGACGCTGTTGAGATTAAGATTCCGCTTCAGCCGCACGGTTTACAGCTTGCAAATTACCAGGCAATGGATATATCTGATCCGGAGAAAACTGATTATAAATTTGTAAATATTCCTGAATACACTGATCTTCGCAGCACTAAGCTAACGCTTAATGTTGCTCCATCACTTGCGGCAACAATGCTTGGCGCGCTTGATGAGCTTGTCGGCTATCCGTACGGTTGCG
>CAZQYL010000448.1:0-1919 GCA_964597425.1 uncultured Ignavibacteriales bacterium
ACTGACTGCAGCCCCGCAACAATTGACATTGAAAGCAGCGTCATCAACATATAATGCACAAGTGTTGTTGAAATGCCGATCGTCATTGCCATTGTCGGATCAAACGACGTAAGCAGAAGCTGTTTGTAGAAGAGCACTATGCATAATATTATTACAACCATAATTATCATTGATAGAGTAATATCACCGGTTGATACACCAAGTACATCACCAAAGAGGTATGAAGAAAGATCGATATGCACCTGCTTAAGCTGCGAGACCAGCAGTATACCAAGCGCAAAAGCGCCGGTAAAAATTATGCCGATCGATGTATCTTCCTTAATTTTTGAATTCCTGTTTACGAAACCAATGAGCAGTACAGTCAGAATACCCGATACAACTGCTCCTATAAAAAGCGCTACTTCACTTTTGCCGGCGACCATAAAGCTTACCACCACGCCAGGCAAAACGGCATGCGCAAGCGCATCGCCAATGAGCGACATTCTGCGCAGCATAATGTATGTACCTATCAGCCCGCAGCTTATGCCGATAGTCACCGATGCGATGAGTGCCCGCTGTATGAATTCATACTGTACAGGCTCGAGTAAATACTTCGATAGTATATCCATTAGCTAACTAACTCCTCTGTTTTTTGCAGCATTGTCAGCCTTCCGCCGTATGTTTTGTTGATAAGCTCGGGAGTGAAAACCTTTTCTGAATCACCGTAAGCTATTAAAGTCTGGTTAATTAAAATTAATTTATCAAAGTAATCTTTCACCATACTTAAATCATGATGTACAACAAGCAATGTTTTGCCCATATCTTTAAGCTCTTTCATCAGCTTAAATATCGCGCGCTCAGTTTTCGCATCAACACCAACAAACGGTTCATCAAGGAAATAAACATCGCTTTCCTGAGCAAGCGCGCGCGCTAAAAATACACGCTGCTGCTGCCCGCCGGAGAGCTGCCTTATCTGCCGCTTGGCGTATTTATCCATTTCAACTTTATTTAACACCTGCTCAACTATCGCTTTATCTCCGGCTTTTGGAAAACCAACGATCGGCAGGTGCGCGTAGCGCCCCATCATTACAACATCTTCAACGTTGATGGGGAAGTCCCAGTCAAACTGCTCGCGCTGGGGAATGTATGAGATACGTTTTCTGGATTTATCAATATCCTCACCGAAAATTTTTATCTCGCCCGTATCAAATGGCAGCAGACCCAGCATGCCTTTCAGCAGGGTTGATTTACCCGCGCCGTTGGGTCCTATTATCCCTATCACGCTTCCCGGCTCAATATTCAGATTCACACCTTTAATTGCGGGTTTCTTGTGATAAGATATCGTTAAATTTTTAACTGTAATTACATTCATATTTACCGCTATTTCTAAAACTTCTGCTCTATTTTAAAGCCCCGGCTCTATTTTAAAGCCTTTACAATTGTGTTTACATTGTGCGTTACCGCGCCTATGTATGTACCTTCAAATGTTCCTTCATCGCCAACGGAATCAGAATACAATGTACCGCCGACTGTCGCGCCCGTTTCACTTGAAATTTCTTCAAGCAGCTTTGGATTAACGCTTGTTTCTATAAATACTGAATTAAGTTTTCTTTCCTTGATAAGATCTATAAGTTTTTTTACATCCTCTGTCTGCGCCTTTGCTTCGGTTGATATTCCCTGCAGGCCGCGCACTTCGAGTCCGTATGCCTTGCCGAAATACCTGAACGCATCATGTGAAGTTATGAGCACGCGTTTATCCTGCGGTATTTTCTGTATCTCGGTCTTTATCCAGCCGTCAAGTGAATCAAGTTTTTTTGTGTAGCTCTCAAGATTCTTTTTATAATACTCTTCGTTAGCCTTATCTTTTTCTATGAACGCTTTCGCTATGTTTGATGCGTATGTTTTTACATACTGCACGTTGAACCATGCATGCGGGTCAG
>CAZQYL010000449.1:0-1918 GCA_964597425.1 uncultured Ignavibacteriales bacterium
TTTATCTTTCATGGATACCGATGGCAATTTACGGCGTGATACTTTTCTTTTTTCCTGCACAGATAGCTGGAATATTCACAACTGACCAGGCAGTAATAGAAACCGCGAAAGTTTATAATATGATAGCGGCATTCAGCATTTTTTTCGCAATGAGCGAGCAGATATTTTCAGGCGCATTTGCGGGAGCGGGTAATTCACTGCCGCCGCTTGCGATATACCTGCCGGTAACGGCTCTAAGGATACCGCTTGCGGCAATACTTGCGCCAATATACGGAATGAACGGGATATGGATAGCGATATTTGTTACATCGATCACCAAAGGGATACTAATAGCTATTTGGTGGAGCCTTGGCAGATGGAAAAACCGTAAGTTCGCCCTGGGGAAAAAACCTGATGAACCTATTGAATCACCCATTGAGAAGTTTGATATACATTAGCCTGCTTGGCATTCCCGCTTAGGCGGGAATCTTCCTTCATTTTACCTTTATAAGAATATATAATCATCGACAAAATTTCATTGCGCATTTGGATTTGCATATTTGTAATATATTTATTAATTTTGCCTAACAAACGTTAGTAATTCCAATAAATGTTGATTTTTTCGTAAAAAATGGATACTATTTCACGCAAAGAGCAGATAATTACAACTTCAGCTAAACTTTTCAGGCAGAAAGGCTTTGAAGCAGCCTCTATGAGAGATATTGCCGCTGAGCTTGGTATTGAAGCAGCGAGTCTTTACAGCCACATAAAAAGCAAAGATGAAATACTCGAAACAATATGTTTCCGCATGGCTGATGAGCTGATAAGAGCAATTGATGAAGTGAATGACGTGTACTTTAACGCGGAAGAAAAACTTGCCACAGCAATTAAGAATCACGTTAAAATTGTTACCGGTGATCTTGATTCATCGACGGTATTTCTGCGTGAGTGGCGCAGGCTTCCTGCGGGCAAGCTGGCGGAATTCGTAAAGCTCCGCAACAAATACGAAGACGGATTCATGCAGATACTCATTAACGGTGAAAATGAAAATGTATTCGATGCGCCTGACAAAAAATTCGCAGTACTTACAATACTATCAGCTGTCAACTGGATAACCGAGTGGTACAGTCCGAAAGGAAACATGACACCTGATGAGATTGCGGAGCATTTGTACAGATTTATAACAACAGGGCTGAGAGTCAAGGCAATCACAGGATAGTAATCATGCACTCATCCGATGACTTTAAGTCATCGGATGAGTAAACAAACAATAATAAAACTATGTACGGAAACGCACAAATCGATTCAAAGGATAAGGCTAAGAGCCTTACTGAGGGTGAAGACCCGATAAAGCTTGCTGAGTTTGAGGCAAGAATTTTACGCGGCGAAAAAATTGAACCTAAGGACTGGATGCCTGCTGCATACCGCAAACAGCTTATCAGGATGATTGAGCAGCATGCACACAGTGAAATTATTGGCGCACTGCCGGAAGGCACATGGATAACACGCGCTCCGGGCTTCAGAAGAAAGCTTGCGCTGATGGCTAAGGTTCAGGATGAAGTAGGACATGCGCAGCTGCTATACAGCGCTGCGGAAACGCTTGGCAAAACCCGGGAAGATATGATAAATGATCTTATAAACGGGAAATCAAAATACTCCAATGTATTTAACTACCCCGCTATGACATGGGCTGATACAGCTATTATTGCATGGCTGATAGATGCAGGCGCGATAATTAACCAGGTAACAAACTCAAAGGGCTCATACGGTCCCTATTGCCGCGCGCTTGAAAGGATCTGCAGTGAAGAGTCCTTTCATTTAAAATACGGACATGATAATGTTGTATTCCTTGCTACCGGCACCGCGCAGCAGCGTGAAATGGTTCAGGATGCGCTTAACAGGTGGTGGACACCTATTATGCATTTCCATGGACCCCCGG
>CAZQYL010000450.1:0-1905 GCA_964597425.1 uncultured Ignavibacteriales bacterium
GTTTAACATCAAATGGCAGTTTCCATGTGTATGAATAATCCATCAACTTAGCTTCTATCATATCATTACGATGTTCCGGCTGAACCAATAGCTCTTCAGATGAATTATTTGTTTGAAGCACGCTGTAGTCAGCATTTGGTTCGATGTTTAGAGTTAAGATCTCATTCACCAGATCTATATAAGGCAGCTCTGTTTCCGCATTTTTGCAATTTAATTTAATATAAGATATATCGCCCCTTCTGGTTTTAGAAGAATTTCCGGTCAATGCTGAATATCCATTCTTGCCTGTATTCTCACAAACAACATCACTTTTTATCCAGTGCAATAAATCCGTTAAATAAGCTGAAGGACTGAATACTGACTGGCATTGATTACAGGTACAAGTATCAAGGCTGCCGAAAATTGACTTCATATCCGGCAAGCCTGCGGCTGCAGGCGGCTGGTTACCGCTTCCATTTCTCATTATTCCGGGCAGCATTGCATCTTTACTTTCAAATCTTTGATACAGAACAGCAAGGTTTGTAACAGTATCACTTATAGACTTCGCACGGCAATAAATAAAATCCGCTTCTTTTCTGCTGATACCACGCTTTTGCATATTATCGGCAAAATCAAATCTTCCCATTGTCACTATTCTGTAGGCTGAATCAAGACCGCTTGATGCCAGCGCCTCAAGCTGGTTTATTCCGGATAAACCTTCAGTAAGCTTATAACATCTTTGCAATGACTGCAGCCGGGTTAAATCTTCTTGTTTGATCTCTCTTGGTTTTTTCGGGTCTTTTGACACTGTGAAAAAAGTATTAGCAGATTGCTTAGAAATATTAAAATCTCTATTTTTATTTAAAATCGTCAATATTTGTTCTATTCCCGGCATTTTTGTTTTGCCCAGGTTTACAGCAAGTGACTGGGATGGATATTTCTCCGAAAATGCCCTTACAATATCAATAGCATAACTTTCTTCCGGGTTATCACTTTCTTTATATTTTTCAGGATATTTGGCAGCTCCTTTTATACTTTTAATCGATATAAGCCAGCTATTCAAATCTTTTTTAATTAATATTTCCTCATCAAGATGACCGGGCAGCTTTGCGGATTCCTGAACAGAAAGTTCCAACAACGGAGGAAATTGATTTAGAATCAGATCGATCTCAATAATTTTTTTCAGTTCTTCGTTATTTGGTATATCAGAGTTAATTTTTCCGCCACCCGTTACAATATTACCGGCAGGCTTTTGAGTTAATGGTTTACCGCCGGATTCTTCTTCATCAGATAATAACGATTGCAAACTTCCGGCATCTATGGTTAAATCAAGCAAATCGCTTTTTTTAGATAACTGAAGCGAGCATAAATGAATAATTTTAGCATCGTAAAACATGTTATCATAAAATGAATTCATAAGCAAACAATTTCTGATCACAACTAATCCTTCAGCAATATCCTCAAATAAGCTGCTTTTATATATTACATTTTCCTTTGTAGCTTTTTCAAGAGCAGCAATGATATTATCTTTACTTAAAGTAAGAACAGAATGCAATTCAGACCCGGTAATTGTTCCTGCTAAGGCAAACAATACTCCTTCTGTTTCATTGTTTGAGGATATTTTCTGCAGGGCAGATGCTGCTTTATTAAGATATTCCTGCTCAGCTTCTTTTTGCTTTAAAGCGGCATCAATTTTTCTTTTACAAATCAAAATTTCAGACTGTAATTCTGCATATAGCCTGTTTGCATTCAATAGTCTGTTAAGATCAGGCTCACCGATGCAGGCTAAGCATAAGAGCTTTATACGCTGCTGTTCGTTTAAGTCCTTCAATAACAGGTTCCCTAAGTGTTTGGATACAGAATTTTTAATTCGGTTATATAAAGGTATTCCCTGTTTATCAGGATAGTATGTAAAGTTAATTGATG
>CAZQYL010000451.1:0-1903 GCA_964597425.1 uncultured Ignavibacteriales bacterium
AAAGATCTTGGTGCGGATGCAAAGCAGGTAATAATGGTATTCAATAAAGTTGATAAGCTTGATGAAAACAAACAGGAACTTATCCCGGCATTAAAGCAAAGGTATCCAAATTCAGTATTCATCTCAGCTTTCAAAGGCATTAATATGGGCAGCCTGTTTGATAAGATAATTGACGAGATGAAAAATGAAATTGATGAAGTTGAAATAAAAATCCCTGCAAATGATCCGGATGCATACAAGATCATCAACATGCTTCACGAAGAAGCTGATATAGTTTCAACCAAATACTTAACAAAGTTTATAAAGCTTAAAATTAAAGGTAACAGCAAACATTTAAAGAAAATATTGAGCGGACTGAGTTCCCAAAAGCAGACGCCCAGAGGAAAATTAAAAAAGAATAGAAAGGAATTATCCGCGGAATCAGCTTAACATTTGCGGATAACTTGAGATATCATGTCAACAAATTATAAAGGTGTAGATTATTTCAACATAGATGCGCTTCTTTCGGAAGAAGAAAGAATGATACGGGATACAACCCGTGACTTTGTTACAAACGAAGTTATCCCGGTTATAGAAAAACACAACCAGGCTATGACATTCCCCAGGGACTTAATTCCCAAGATGGCTGAGCTTGGATTTTTCGGTCCGACCCTGCCTGCTGAATACGGCGGAATGGAAGTAAACAACGTTGCATACGGATTGATGATGACAGAGCTCGAAAGGGGAGACTCCGGTTTAAGAAGCTTCGCTTCGGTGCAATCGGGACTTGTAATGTACCCAATTTACGCATATGGAAGTGAAGAGCAGAAGAAAAAATGGCTCCCGTCGCTCGCAAAGGCTGAGAAGATAGGCTGCTTTGGTTTAACCGAGCCTGATTTCGGCTCAAACCCCGGCGGTATGATAACCAACGCGAAAAAAGTTGATGGCGGTTATATTTTAAACGGTGCAAAGATGTGGATAACGAATTCACCAATTGCAGATATTGCAGTTGTGTGGGCAAAGCTTGATGGCGTTGTACACGGATTTTTAGTTGAGCGCGGATTTAAAGGATTTGAAACTCCCCAAACCCACGGTAAACTTTCCTTGCGTGCATCTATCACAGGTGAAATTACCTTGCAGGATGTATTTGTTCCTGATGCTAACCTGTTACACGGCGTAAAAGGGCTTAAGGGTCCTTTAGGCTGCCTTAACCAGGCAAGGTACGGCATTGCATGGGGCGTACTCGGCTCCGCAATGGAGTGTTACGCTACAGCATTAGAATATTCGCTCTCACGCATTCAGTTCGATAGACCCATTGCCGCATTCCAGATGACACAGGAAAAGCTTGTATGGATGCTGAATGAAATTACAAAGGGTCAATTGATGGTTTACCGCTTAGGCAGAATGAAGGATGACGGCACAATTAAACATACACACATCAGTATGGCTAAGCGCAATAACTGCGAAATAGCGTTAACAATCTGCCGTATGGCAAGAGAAGTGCTCGGAGCAAACGGTATACTTGATGAGTATCCTGTAATGCGCCATGCGAATAACCTGGAATCAGTGAAAACCTACGAAGGCACACATGAAATGCATACATTGATAATAGGTGAAGACATAACTGGAATTCCAAGTTTCAGGGTTGATTACAAAGACTGAACCATGATTTAAAGTATTAAAAGATTACCATGAATTGTAATGTCCGTTCACTGAACGGACATTTTTTTTAAGAACCGCCAAGAACGCTCCAAAGGAGTCCCGTTGGGGCAAAGTACGCCAAGACCAATATCGGGGAGTAATCAATCAATTGTTGATAATTGTATTTATTTTTTCAATTTAATCTCTAAATTTGTATCAATTATACTATAGCAGGTAAAAAATGAAAAGATTGCTTGCACTTTATTTCCTTTCAGCATTTCTG
>CAZQYL010000452.1:0-1891 GCA_964597425.1 uncultured Ignavibacteriales bacterium
GCGCATTACATGCGTCTCTTTAAAAAAATGAGACGCGAGTATCGCGTCTCTACATAGTGAAGAATCTTCTTCTACTTGTTTTAACCGAGGTTTTCCCGGAAAAATCAGTGCAATTCCTTCCTTCGCTCCGCTCATTAAGGCAGGCGTGTAATTCGCCCCAAAGGGGCTCTTTGGAGTGGTTAGGGTTTCTAATATCAGCTTCAAAAATTCTTCCTGTTAAACACCCTTAAAGCAAGCAAAGTAGGCATTACAGCCCAAAGCAGCAGGAATCCCATAGAAAACAGCATACCAAAGGCTGAACCAAAGAATTGCTGAAGCGTAGCACCGGTATATCCCATAAGCGCGCTTACATCAAGTTTAAGAAGTATCAGTATCCTTGCAAGATCAACAGGATTTAAAGCTGATACTATTATAGTAGCTTTTTCAAGCGGGTATGAACTGAACACAAAATAAAGCACAAGAACCAATGCGTCAAATATCACTGACATATAGAACCATATCACAAGCGAAAAACCAATTCCTTTAGCTTTATCTTTGTTTACCACCGAAGCAAGGAAAGCTAATGCTGTAAAAATGAACGTCAAAAATATTCCGCTGAGGATAAGGTAAAACGAACCTGCGGCACCGCCGTACATTAATAGAGGCAGACCCGTTCCGAGCGCGAATCCAACAGCCAGTGCTATTGATAATCCCGCATACTCAGCCCAGAAAATATTTTTCCTTTTTACCGGCATTGCAAGCAGCATCTCCATAAATTCCTTTGAATTATAGAAATGTATCGTCCCGAAAATTATACTTACAAGTGGAACAACAAGCAGAACAATATTCAATAAGCTTATAACTGCCTTTGATACATCCTTACCTGTGTAAATTATTCCAAACGATATTGCGAACAAGAGCAGTGTGTATATTATTATCATCTTGCTTCTCAGCACGTCGTATAAAACATATTTTAATATCTTAAGCGTTGTCATTATTTTACTTTCCTTCACTCTCTTCTATCAAAAAAGCAATTGCCTGGTTCAGGTTAGCTTTGCCTGTTGAGTTGTACAATTCATCCTTGGTATTATCAAAATATATTTTGCCTTCCAGCATGTAAATAATTCTGTCCGCCATTGCTTCCACTTCACTTACAATGTGCGAAGTAATAATGATTAATTTTCCTTTTGCTTTTTCTTCAAGAATTTTGTTCTTCACAATTTCGCTTGATACCGGGTCAAGCCCCGCAGTGGGTTCATCAAGTATAATAATATCACCCCCGAACAAAAACGCAGCTGCGCTGCTCACGCGCTGTTTCATGCCGCCTGAAAGCTGCCCGATCTGTTTATCGTTCATTTCAGCAATTTTAAGCTTTTCTATCAGCTCTTCATCATACACGCAGTGATTCCCCCGGATATCCTTTATCATAGCCATTACTTCCTTAACCTTCAGGTTTTCCGGGAAGCATGAATACTGCGGCATATAGCCGATGTGCTTACGGTATTCACATTCACCGTTTACGTGACAATCATTAACATATATATCGCCTGAGTCAGCCTTCACAAGTCCCAATATGCATTTAAGCATCGTGGTCTTGCCGCTCCCGTTCGGACCCATCACCGCAGCAACGGTACCTTCACCAAGCCGGAGCGATACACCCTTTAAGGCTTCATTCTTATCAAACTTCTTCTTTAAATTCTCTATCCTTATCATATCGTTACTCATTGTTAATTGTTCATTGCTCATTGCTAATTATTCACCCTTTCCATTTTAGGAGTCTCATCAATCAGCGACTCCGGCGTAAACACCGGCACAACCCTCTCAGCCATATCAAGCAGGTCAGCTACAAAACTCCTCAGCAAAAAAACCGCCTCGGGAGTTTCTTCAACTATCTTGCTGAATAAACTCACCG
>CAZQYL010000453.1:0-1891 GCA_964597425.1 uncultured Ignavibacteriales bacterium
TGAAACCTTTCTTTGTACTTGTTCACAAAAGCAGAAGTAAAAAGTGAATCACAAAGGAATCAACAAAAGCAGCATGAACAACCCGCATGATGCGGGATTCGATCAAACTTAGTTTGGTCTCAATAAAAACTAAAATTAATAAAATTAAAAAAATATAAAACTTATTTTACGCGGAGATATAAATGAAAATCAAATATGAGGTAAAGAAGATCAAGGATATAAAAGCCGATATAGTTTCATCGGTAACCTTTGAAGACCAGGTTTCAACAAAAATGCACTGGTTAAACACACTCTTCAAAGGTACACTTGATACATTAATAGAGACCAATGATTTTAAGGCAAAATCAAGCACATCAATATTAACCTACCTTGGACCTGATAACAGAAGCAAAAGATTAATGGTCATAGGTTTAGGTAATTCAAAAGAAGTAACACTTGAAACGATCAGGAAATCATACGCAGCCGCTGCAAAAAGGCTCAATGCAATGAAGCTTACAGCAGTTGGCTTTGAAGTACCCGACCTGGCTTACATAAAGAGCATTACCAATGCTTCGCATTATGATATAATGCAGGCAATTTGCGAAGGCGTATTCTTAACGCAGTACTCACCCAAAAAATACCACGCAAAAAATGATTTTGTACCGTTCAACGAAGTAATTTTCTTTACTGACTCCCCAAAGTATACCCGCGAAGCTCAGGAAGCATTGAAGGATGCAAAAGTAATTTGCGATGCTGCTATTGTTGCAAGGGAACTTGAAAACGAGCCTTCGAACTTCTTAACACCGGATAAATTTGCAGAGTACGTTAAGAAATCATCAATTAAAGCCGGTTACCAGGTAACAGTATTTGATGAAAAGAAGATCGCGCAGCTTAATATGGGCGGCGTACTGAATGTAGGAAAAGGCAGTGTAAATCCACCAAGATTTTTAATACTGCAGTATTTCGGCGCAAACAAATCAGAAAAGCCGGTAGTACTTGTAGGTAAAGGTGTTACATTCGATTCAGGCGGAATTTCGATTAAACCTGCCGCAGGTATGGACGCGATGAAGATGGATATGGGCGGCGCAGCCGCTGTTGTTGGCGCATTTGAAGCTGTTGCAAGATTAAAATATAAAATGAACCTGATAGGTCTTATTCCTTCAGTAGAAAATATGCCTGATGCTGGCGCATACAAACCGGGCGATGTAATTAAGAGCTACGGCGGCATTACAATTGAAATTGATAACACTGACGCTGAAGGCCGCCTGATACTTGCAGACGCGCTTGAATACGCAGGTAACTATAAGCCTAAAGCTGTAATTGATCTCTGCACATTAACAGGTGCTGCAATAATATGTTTCGGTCATTTACTTGCCGGATTAATGGGCAACGATAAAGAGCTCAACAAAAAAATATTCGCAGCCGGTGAAAAAACATACGAGCGCGTTTGGGAAATGCCGCTTTATGATGAATATGATAAGTTAATGAAAAGCGAAATTGCCGATATAAAAAATGCAGGACCCGCAAGACAGGCCGGCACAATTATGGGCGGAATATTCCTGAAGAAATTTGTACAGGATAAGTATCCTTGGGCACATCTTGATATAGCAAGCGTTGCAATGGGTCTTGGTGAATCTACCGAAGACTACCATACACCGGGTGCTACGGGATACGGCGTAAGGCTGTTAACAGAGCTTCTTAAACAGTATTCTCATTAATAAGCTTTTAATAAAAAGGTAAAGAGGCTAAGTAAGCGGCTTGAAAAAAATCGAGTCTCCCTCGAAGATATTACTTGTATTAACATTAATTGAGTTCATCAATTATTTCGACAGGCAGGTAGTATTTCCTTTGTTCAGTTTCCTGAAAGCTGATTTCGGCCTGAGCGATTTTGAGCTCGGGTTGATAGGAACAG
>CAZQYL010000454.1:0-1866 GCA_964597425.1 uncultured Ignavibacteriales bacterium
CATTCCACGCCTTCAATGCCTTAACAACTTCACCCATCGCTTCATATACATCACCCAGATGGTCCAACAGGGTTTCATTCTTGCCGAGCTTTATAGCTTTATCAATGTAAATTACGGCATTTTTGTAATCTTTCAGTTTGTACAATATCCAGCCGTATGTATCCAGGTATGATGCGTTATCGGGTTCTTTTTCGATTGTCTTTTTTGACATTTCCTTCGCTTCAGTCAGTTTCTCGCCAATTTCGGATAAATGGTAAGCGTAATTGTTAAGCAGCATAATGTTATCCGGATGATACTTAAACGCCTGCTCATAAAGCTTTGAGCACTCTGCATTCATTTTCAGATCATCATATACAAGTCCAAGATTACTTAAAGTGTTCAGGTCACTAGGATTCTGCTCAAGCGCTTTTTCAAGATACGGCAGGGAAGCGCGGTTATCACCAAGCCTGTAATAGGAATTACCCGTAAGATAATTAAGCCTGAAGTCATCAGGGAATTTTTCAGCACCGCGTTTAAAAACATCAATGGATTTATTAAAATTATTTCGTTCGTAATAATAAAATCCAACCTGAACATATAATTCAGATGATGTATCTGTTGCTGCCAGCAGACCCGCAAATCGCTCATCGGCAGTTTCGGGGTTATCCTGTGCATCCATATATATCAGGTAGTATGAAGGCATCCATTCTTTTGGATATGCTGTTTCAAGATTCTGCAGAATATTCCGTGAAACTCCACGTGCTTCCTTATCCTGCTCTGATGCCTGCAGGAATGCAATTGCTACATCCATCTTGGTCATGAAATCAACGCTGTCCCTGTTCAGAAGCTTACTGTATTTCTCAAATGCTTCTGCGTTTTTGTGCTGGCGGAAGTAAAGCTTAATTACTTCTGTCTGCACATCGCGGTTATTAGGATTCGTACTTAGAATTTCTTCATAAATCCTGATCGCATTATCATAGTCAGGTATTTTTACATAGGTGGCTGCAGCGGAATATTTCAGGTTAATATCGGTCGGATTTATCACCAGAAGTTTTTCGACCGTAGCAGCAGTATTGGCATAATCATTAAACGATTCATATATATCAGCCATCCTTAACAGAACGGTTTCATCATATTGGTAATTCTCAGTGATATTCTCATAATACTTCAGCGCTTCTGATGGCATTTTTAAAGCCTCATACATCCTGCCCATATTGTATATGATGTTAATATCATCCGGGCGCTTTTCATAAATATCTTTAAGATATTTTATGGCATTTGTATAGTCGCCCAAAATAATGTATGTATCAGAAACCTGTTCTTTGTATTCTAAATTGTTAGGGTTAATTTTAATTGCTTCAAGGCCGTACTCCAGCGCTTTTTGGTGCTGCGTGACGTTTGTGTATAATTTCGAAAGTGCGAAATATATTCCCGCTGCTTTTTCGATCTTCAAAGCATCATTGTATTTGCTGATAGCGGCAAGATAGTTATCTTTCAGTTCAAGGGTTTTAGCCTCAATAAAAAGCTCAACAGCCTTCGGGTTTGAAGGGTCATCCTGAGCAAAATTATTGCCTAAAACAGCAAAAAACAGAACAAAAATTAAGAAAATTCTTTTCATTGGAATGGTAAATATAGCCTTATACTATTTTAATAACAAAGTAAAAATGCGGTTTAAACACTGAATATCAATAAATATACTGTAAAATATGAGTAAAAAAGTTAAATTAGTTCTCATATTAAGTAACATATAATATAAAAAATAATTCCAATTTGGCTTCTTAAGTTATATTTTAGAAATAACAAAATGAAAAATTTTAAATCTCTGTTTCTGGCACTTTTTATCATTTTACCGCTTAGTGCCTCAAGTGTATTCAGTCAGTTCATTAA
>CAZQYL010000455.1:0-1865 GCA_964597425.1 uncultured Ignavibacteriales bacterium
GCAGAGTTTTCGTATTGATATAATGTTTCGCTAAGAACTTCTTCTTCCAGAAGCTGGAATTGGTTTTTTGTCTGTCGTTTTGTTAGTCCTTCAATATCAATTGATTTTCCGTCTATACCATGATAAAAGTATTCGGGAGAAATTATTTCTTTTCTTAAACTATCACGAACAGAAACTTCCCTGTATTTATCAAATATTTCTGCATCTCTCTCCATCAGCTTTAACACTTCAGGGTTTGGCGAATGTGTTCCGGCGTATTTTATTTGTTGCGCAAAAGTAAAAGATGAAAATAGTATTACAAAGCAATACAGAATTATTGATTTCATTCCAGCCTCTTTCTTTTCGGTTGTTGTTGAGTTCCGCAGTGAATACCACCGCCTTCCCAGTTAAGAGTCATTGCATCAATAAAAATTTGTTTCCTGCCGGGAAAAACTTCTGCGAATATTTTTTTTATTTGTTTTTCTTTTTCAGGAGATGAACCTTGTTTAATATATGTTGGAAGCAAAACAGCGCCGTTTGTTACATAATAGTTTAGGTAGCTCGATGCAGCGACTCTGTATGCGGTATCTCCAACAGCCCAGCCATCGCTTTCTTTAAATGCCGTGACAGGCACATTGTAGGAGTCTTCCCACAATCCCGCTTCTAATATTTTAATTGGCTGAACTATCAAATCAGGAATCGGAACTTTAATGATATTGAACGACTCTCCATTTTCGTTTTTTGCATTCTTTAAAATTTTATAGTTGATATTCATTCTGTCATAATTAATTCTGTTCAAGGGATTATTATCTTTTTCCGATTCATCTACCCACGCCAATAAAATTGTATTAGCATCTGCGAATTTTACGAATTCATCTGTGTGTCCGCCTGTTCCAAGACCCACATATTTTTCAGCAATCGTTTGAAAGATGTGCGGGTCTTCAGCAAGACCATGCTGAAGCCAGATAATATTTGTAACGCCGAGAACTCTTTTGAATTCTTTTTCGATGCTGTCTTTTGATGCGCCGTCATTTCGCGAAAGTGTTAATGGTTCATTAAGTATTAAACTTCCTTTTCCATTTACTTCAATCGAACCGCCCTCCATTACAATCCAGGATTTAACGATTGGAATATTTTCAGCAACAGCCATCAGGCTATCAACAGAGCCTCTTTTACTTGCCCCTGATTTAGAAAAAATGCTATCAACTTTCTGAACATCATTATTAAATTTTTCTAACAACCATTGGCGATAACCATAAGTACCCCATTCAAAATCTACTGCCTGCATTTCGCCATTTTTATTTATAATAAACGCAGCGCCGTGATCTCTTATCCAGAATTCGTTATCCGGAATTACATCAAATTTAATTTTTGCAGTATCAATTTCTTTTTGTGTTAAATAATTCTTGCATACCTGTAAAATGCTGTCTGATTCAGTTATTATTTTAATCTGAACAAAAGGCATCAACGCTTCTATCATATCTGCACCAACAGGATAGTAAGGATCATAACCTTGCCAACCCAGCCACACCGCATCTTGTTTTTCAAACTGGCCCGGCATGTAAAACTTATAAATATCTTTCTCGTTTTTACATCCTAAAAGGAAAACGACTATACTGAACAAAAGAAATTTTTTCATGCTATTTTCTCTTTGGTTGTTGCTGGGTTGCGCAATGAATTCCGCCGCCGCCACGATTGATAGCTAACGGGTTAATCTGAATAATTTTTCTTTCAGGAAATACTTGTCGTAATATTTTTTCTACTTCCTCATCTTTTTTCTTTTCGCTTTCAGGCATTCCTACTTTCCAATACTTTGCGATTAGCACTACATCATTGGAAATAAAAAAATTCATATAACTAACTGCCTTGGTAATTTTGATTGTATC
>CAZQYL010000456.1:0-1858 GCA_964597425.1 uncultured Ignavibacteriales bacterium
TGAACATCTGTGATAGCGGTGTAATTTGTTGAACCTGTATAACCGTAAATGAATGCAATACCGAGTAGTAAGAATCCGGTTAAGAACGCGCCAAGCAGAAAATATTTTATCGCGCTTTCGTTTGATTCAACTTTACTTCTCATGAATCCCGCAAGAACATAGAAGCAAATTGACATTAACTCGAGTCCCACAAATACTACTATCAGGTCGTTAGCCTGTCCCATGAGCATCATACCAAAGAGCGAGAATATTAATAATGAGTAATACTCGCCGTGATTGATCTTTTCCTGCTGCAGGTAATTTTTTGATGACAGCACCGTGATGAATATTCCCGCAAGCAGAACTATATTCAGCACTGAAGTAAGAGTATTAACCCTCAGAAATTTATTATATATAATGAAATTCTTTGTAAGATCACCAAACGAGAAGGTTATGGCTGCGACAATAGCAGCTAAGGAAAAATAAAATATCAGCGTTTCGCTGGTTCCTTTTTGTGATTTAGGGAAGATAGTTTCTAAAAGCATTATTACAAGTCCCGCGCCGCCTATAATCAATAACGGGATCGAATTAGCAAAATCTAAAGAATTGATCAATTTAATATCCTTGGTTAATTTATCCTGTAAATTTGAATATTACTAATGTTGTGAAAAAATATTATAAATACTTCTTAAGCCAGTTCAATATTAATTCATTCACTTCCGGTTTTTCTTCAATCAAGAACTTTCCGTGTTTATCAGTATCGTACACTTTCATTTCTTTCGGGTTCTCGCAGAAATTCTGATATATCCATTTCTGTCCTGCCTCGTGGTCGTCATCTTTGGAGCCGCATATCAATAAAACATTTTTGATCTTCGGGAAATATGGTCTGCCCATCATCATTTCATTGTAACCGGTGAATGCTTCAAATGTTGATTTGCCGTTTGAAACGGCGACAGGTACCTTCACGCCGCAATTGAGTCCGGCATAAAGCGCAATATTTCCGCCAATTGATGTACCGATAACTGCTATTCTTGATGAATCAATACCCTTATGTAATTTAGCCCAGTCAGTTACAGCTTTAATATCCAGCGGCGCCTGTTCGGGGTCCATTAAAATATCTTCAAGCTTGCCGTTTTGTTTGGATGATTTGCCGTGTCCCCTGATATCATATGCCAGCACTTTAAATCCGCTGCTGAGCAGTGAATCAATAAAGCTTTGCTGCCACTCCGCCCGTGATTGATTGAACTGGTGTACAAGTATTACAAGCGGCTGGGATTCATTTTTTTTAGTATCCTGAAAATAAAAAGAGCCTGAAATTTCTTTTTTATCACTTGTGGTGAATGTAACATCTTCAATTGGCTTTTGTATTTTGTTTTTATCGATTTTCGATTGGTCAATGTTTCCGTTTTTGTCTTTTAAACTATCGGGAACAGGAGTCCAGTCAATTTTATCCTTTGTGCAACTGAAAGCGCTGAACAAAAAATACAAAGCCAGAGATAATGTAAGTAATTTCAATTTTTTATACTATAACCCTCAAAAATAGCAATATTTATTAACTATTTCAATTCTTTATTCCTGAGCGAAGCGAAGGAACTCAACAGGTAAATTGAATATTTACTAACATTCCACCCCAATGGGGTTAAAAGCGTAGGCGTCATGGCTTTGTATACCCCTTTGGGGCCCGACGCCATTACAGTATTCCTTATTATAAAGCAATCGGAAGGCAGGCAAGCCGTGCCTTCTACAAAGGCTATGTGAAGAACATTGAATCCATTATAATCTTGGCCGGTTTTTTTGATCACCAAATGATCTTCCCGTCACTCCTGATATACTTTTCAGCTCTGGTTAAGGGATCATTTGATGTATAATACCTGCAAAC
>CAZQYL010000457.1:0-1857 GCA_964597425.1 uncultured Ignavibacteriales bacterium
ATAAGCTCTGTGTTATTTTTGCTTGTAACAATGGCGTATTCAATTTATTATTTCGCTAAGAAAGACTATTAGACAAATATCAAATAACAAATATCAAATTGTGAAAAATACTAACTTCAAAAGTTTTGTTCTGTTATTTACTATTTGTTATTTGATATTTGCTGAAGGTTGCGGCAAAAAGCTTGACCCCGACCCCTTGCCGCTTACCGTTAAACAAAACCTCGCTTTACTGCAAACTGATCCCCAGTTTGTGATGTATTTCAATTTTAAGAAGATGCGCGATACGAAGTTTTGGGAGCAGTTCCTTTCGGATTCTGTTTTCAGTGCTGAGCGCAATTTCGGGGGATTCCTGAATCTCATTAACCAGGCAGCGGGAGTAAGTATTTCCAATGGAATAGATGAAATGTACTTTTCCAATTCATGGATAGGCGATAATGCCATGGTAGTTAAAGGTACTTTTGACCGCAAAAGAGTGAATGATTATGTTACCGCTGATACACTTTACACAAAAATAGATTACCCAAACGGAATAACGGTTTATAAACAGGTTGATGCGAACCTGAATTTCTATTTTAAAGATGACTTTACCCTTTGCGCCAGCAATTATCTTAAACAAATTGAAAATACTTTCACTGTTACTGATACATCAACTGCTGGACTTTTAACGAACTTTAATCTTTTGAAAGAAATTGAACAGATAAAACACAAGGAAAATCTCTGGATGATATCCAACCAGAAGCTGTTCATTCGCGGTATCTTTGAGAATTTTTCTGACATGAATAAGAAGAAAAGCAGTGTTCTGCCGGGCGGTGAACCAAGTGATTCGCTCAGTTTAAGTGATACTACGCAAAATGAAAACATGAATGAACTGTTTTCAATATATAAAAAGATAAATTCTGTAGCTTTTTCACTCAAGATGACAGATGATATTGAAATAATTATGCAGAACCAGTGTGAAGATAATAATTCAGCTACTGAGCTTAAAAACCGAATGGAAGCAGTAATTGCTCTTGCAAAACTATCCACAACCCTGAGCGGTAAAAAACCACCTGCAGCAATAAAGCTGCTGGATAAAGTTGAAACCGAAGTTTATGATAACACAGTAATACTTGAAGCTAAACTAAACGAAAACGATATAAAAGAATTAAGACAGCAAAAGATCTTTTAAAACATAATATGCCTTTATGGCTTGGTAAAAATTATGATATCACCTGTATTGACAGCGGTTACAGTTGGAGTAAATGCATTTGTTGTTAAGGTTGAAACTCATTTTTCCACACAGGTTCCATCAAGATTCATTATTGTCGGCCTTCCGGATAAAGCAGTTTCCGAAGCCTCGGAAAGGGTAGTTGCCGCAATAAAGAATTCCGGGTACTACACTCCCAACAGAAGAATAACAATTAATCTCGCGCCTGCTGATATAAGAAAAGAGGGCAGCGGGTTTGATCTGCCGATTGCACTTGGCGTGATATGCGAAGCCGACCAGATCAAGCCTGATATGTTTGCTGACCACGTCTTTGTAGGTGAGCTATCACTGGATGGAAAACTCAGACCCGTAAGGGGAGTACTTCCAATAGCCATTGAAGCTCGTAAGCAGGGAATAAAAGGATTAATAGTACCTGAAGAAAACGCCAAAGAAGCCGCTATGGTTGATGGTATTGATGTTTTCCCGCTTGGTTCATTGCAGGAAGTTGTTGAGTTTCTGAATAATGGCGGCGGTTTGGAGCCATTTAAAGTTGACCTGAAAGAGATATTTAATGTTGATCAGAAAAGTATTGTTGATTTTGCCGATGTAAAGGGTCAGCATGAAGTTAAACGCGCCCTTGAAGTAGCAGCCGCAGGCGGGCATAATATTAT
>CAZQYL010000458.1:0-1853 GCA_964597425.1 uncultured Ignavibacteriales bacterium
TTGTCAGCGGCTGAAGCCGCGTTCCGATACCCGCTACGGGAATGATTGCTTTCAAATTTCTTTATATTTTATTTTCACCAGCACGATGAATCAGATCATTTTTTTCTTCATGGCAGCACAGACATCACAATACAATTATAAATATTTCTGAATAATACCAGGCAACGAGTCTAATGCTTCACTTATCTTTGATACATCCTTACCGCCTGCGGTTGCAAGATGCGGTTTGCCGCCTCCCCCGCCGCCAAGAATTTTGGCAACATCACCGGCAATTTTGCCTGCGGAGAGTTTTTTTGTTTTAACCAGATCATCGCTTACAACAGCGCATAAACCGACTTTTCCATCAATCACTGAATATAACAAACCAACTGCCGAGCCCATCTTTTCGCGAAGCTTATCGCCAAGCTCCTTAAGCTCATCTGTATTATCCACAGTAAACTCGCCCGTAATCAGCTTTATGCCGCTTACATCTTTTGCGGAGCTTATCAGCTCATCAATTGAGCCTGCAGCATTCTGTACTTTTTGTTTAGCGAGCTGTTTTTCAAGCTGGCGCTTTTCTTCCTGGTACTTTTCCTTTAATTCAAGCAGCGATGCAATTGTTGAATCATGATATTTGATAAGTGATGCCAGCATTTCAGTATTCCTGAAATCGGTACCGTCAAAATCTTTTTTGAACTCTGAGATTGCCAAATTGAAATTGTTGGCGTATTTTTCAGGCAGCTCAGATGCTAATTTCTCAATTTCCGCAGTTCTTTCGTTGATATGATCTATTATCCCTTCACCGGTTTTAGCGAAAATCCTTCTTGTTCCGGCTGAGATGCTCTCTTCACGGATAATTTTAAACAGACCAATATCGGAGGTATCCTTAACATGAGTACCACCGCAAAATTCTACGCTGAACTCATCATCAATAAATACTACTCTTACCATTTCGCCATACTTTTCACCAAAGAATTTCTTCACATGCGGGATTGTATTGGCTTTTTCGATCGGCATTTCTTCTGAATAAACGGCAATTTTTTCCGTAACTTTATCGTTAACTATCTGCTCAATATCCGTGATTTCCTGCGGCTTGAGCTTGTGGAAGTGCGGGAAATCAAACCTCAGCACTTTATCATCAAGGTATGAACCCATCTGCTTAACATGTGAACCAAGAACTCTGCGCAGGGCTTCATGCATTATATGAGTAGCGGAGTGGTTACGCTGAATAGAAAGCCTGCGTGGAATATTTATTTTCGCAACAGCCTTAACAGGCAGCTCATTCAATTCAGTTTTTGGTATTTCAATGATATTCTTAGTATTGAT
Organism: uncultured Ignavibacteriales bacterium; assembly: GCA_964597425.1. Classification (GTDB taxonomy): domain Bacteria; phylum Bacteroidota; class Ignavibacteria; order Tepidaquicellales; family OLB5; genus OLB5. The sequence continues at coordinate 1,306 of CAZQYL010000458.1, forward strand.
GTTCTGTACTTCATACTCTTTGCCGCCTAGAATAATTTCACCTGTATCACTTACCTGACCGCCTGAAGCCTTATAGAACGGATTATTCTTTAGAAGAATACCTGTACCGTTATCAAACTTATTCTGGTAAGCAATAACTTCAGTTTCAATTGCATCTGATTCCGTATAAGGATCATACACAAGCTCTTTATCAACTCTTAACAGGTCATCATATTCTTTTTCTTCAATGGAATCGAGAATCTTATCAACCCGTGAAAGTCCGCGAGCTATTTCCATTTTCTCATTAAACGAATCCATATCCATCCCATAGCCGATTTCCCTTGCCATAAGCTGGGTCAGGTCAACCGGAAAGCCATATGTATCATGCAGCTTAAAAGCTACTTCACCGCTGAATGTTTTTTCACCGGCCGATTTCATTCTTTCAACTTCATCGTTAAATAAAGCCAGTCCCTTATCAAGCGTAACATTAAAACTTTCTTCTTCCCCTTTTATCACTTCCTTTATGAACTCACGCTTTTCAACTATTTCAGGGAAAACGTGACCCATTG
>CAZQYL010000459.1:0-1852 GCA_964597425.1 uncultured Ignavibacteriales bacterium
ATCCGGAAGCAATGATGACAATTGTTTTATACCGCCTCCCCTGAAATAATAAACCCTTGTTATACCCCCGTTATTCCTTACTGCAAATGAATATCCAAGCTGCATGTAGATCTGGTTGTAATCACATGACATGTGATTGTAATTTCCGGCAGGGGCAGTATACTCTGCACTAAAGTTGCCTGTTGAATAGAATGCGAAATAAATTTTATTATTGCTTCTGCAGGCGTATACGCACATTGGCTGATTATCAAATACCCCGTATACACCTGGAGCAAATCCAACAATATTGTACATTGAATCCGGACATGAATTTTGCTGCCATAAAACTCCTGAATTTGTTGATCTGAAAATTCTGGATCCTCCTGCATATGAAAATGAATATTGAGTTGTATCTGAATATACCCAAAGGGAAGTTGAGTTTTGATCCTGTGTAACAACTGTTGACCAGTTTACCCCGTTGTTAGTTGAACGGTATATCCTTGAGTTATTAGTACCGAACAAAACATAATTATGCCTTGCCGCAATTGAGTTTGGGAACCCGGTTTCGCTTCCTGCCTGCGGTATGTACATCCCGGCAGAATCCCACGTTTGCCCTTTGTTGGTTGTTTTCCATAATGACCATCTTCCTCCAACGGGATTTCCTGTCATATATCCAAGTGCTGAGTTTTTGAACGCAATTGCATTAATAGAACCATTGGGTTGTGTAAATACCTGGCTCCAGTTTGTTCCTCCGTTCACGGTCCGGTATACATAAGTTGTACTTCCGTTGTTTCCGGCAGTTACTGCGGTATCAAGACCAACAAAGCAAATACAGCTCAGGTTAACATTTACGGGAATCCCGTTCCCGGTTTGGTTTACCCAGTTTAAACCTGTATTTGTTGATTTGAGTATTACACCGCTATTGCCGCAAACCCAAACCTGTGCATTATTGTAATTCTGGCTGTTTGAGCTTGCTGATGTGAGATTCGTAGTGACACCCGTGGTAAGTTCATTATACATCCAAAGCGGCTGAGATAAAATTCCCGGTAGGATGAAGCAATTGGCAATGAAAAATAATAAAGTCTTTTTCATATTACGCTCCTTGTGAATTGTTAATGTAATATAATCAATAATGCCGCGGTAATAAATTCACTTTGCAGAGTTGTAATTTATTGTCTTGAATAATTTTCAAATTTTAGACATATTTGCAGATTATCAGTTTTAGCCGGAGTAGCTCAGGTGGTTAGAGCGTCGGAATCATAATCCGCAGGTCGGGGGTTCAAGTCCCTCCTCCGGTACAATTAACCAATTTAAATTCTTCGTTTTAAGGAGAAAAACCGCAGGATTTAGTCCAATTTTCCACATTTCGGGCTTTTTAAGGAATGATTGCTCATTATTTGCTTATTCAGCAGCAATCCCGCTATCATTTAATATGCAATTGCTGAAATAAATTTCCACCATTCCTTTTTCTGCATAAGTCAATACAGCATGGGCAGCGTTGACTCTAATATTAAGGCTGATCTTCATACTCACACACATTACTCCGATGGCTATCACACGCCGGAAGAACTCATCCAAAGCGCTAAATCAGCGGGATTAACTCATCTTGCAATTACCGATCACGATAACGTTGATGCAATTGATGAAGCAATTGAATTTGCTTCAAAGTATGATATTGAACTTATCACCGGCTGCGAAATAAGCGCAGAGCATAACGGAAAAGAAACACATATCCTTGCGTACTTTATTGATCATAAAAATCCCGAGCTTCTGGATTACCTGAAGAACTTCCGGAAGGAACGTATGAAACGCGCCGAAAAGATTGTTGAAAAACTCAACGAGCTTGGTCTTGGTATCACAATTGGTGATGTAA
>CAZQYL010000460.1:0-1841 GCA_964597425.1 uncultured Ignavibacteriales bacterium
TCAATTGGTTCAAACAATCCTGCTATTAATAAAGATTTTCAGAATTCTTTGAACGGCATAAACTTAAGCCGTGTATCGCTGGATTACCATCCAACGAAAGATATGTCTATAAGTATAAATTATTTTAACCAAAAAGGCAGTTATTACGGTTACGATAATTACTATAACAGCTATTACAATCCATACTGGTCCGGCAGGTAAGCTGCCAAAGCCGGTTTCAACATTCATATAATTAATACGGTTATTAATGCCACCAGCAAATTCAGGTGAATTTGTAAGTAAGTTCAAAAATTATTCCATTAACATATTAATTGTTCTGCTGGCAGTTGTAACAATTTACCTTTTCTATAATCTTTTTAAGCGCCTTACAACTCCCCAAACAGATGTTAAAACACAGGTGGTTGATTCAACTACTTATCTTACCAAACAGCCATCAGGCGGTACGCTGCAGATTGATGTACAGAACGGCTGCGGAGTTTCTGGCATAGCAGATAAATTCACCGAATACCTGCGCTCAAAAGGATTTGATGTTGTTGAAATGGGCAACTTCACAACTCAGGATATTAAAACTACCATGGTTATAGACCGCGCGGGAAATATGAAAAACGCAAAGCGCGTAGCGCAGTCACTTGGAGTTTCTGATAAATTCGTAATACAGCAAATGAATAAAAATTATTTCCTTGATGCAACAGTTGTCATAGGGAAGGATTATGAAGAACTGATCCCGTTCAAGCACCAGACGGAAACACAGACAAAACCCTGATAAGTTAATTCCCCTCTTGTCTACGACCCCTTCGGGGAGAGGGGAGGGAGCCTGAAGCATTATGTGCTGAAAGGCGGAAGGGGTGTGTTAACATAAATTAAGAACTTAATCAATAATAATATAGAAAGTTTATACAACTTGGATTCCAAAACACTTGCTTTAAAACTCGCGGAACTTGCCTTAACAAAAAAGGCTGACGATATAAAAATTCTTGACCTCAGGAAAATTACCACAATAGCGGATTTTTTCGTGATATGTACTGCGCACTCAGAACCGCAGGTAAAGGCTGTTGCCGATGCCGTACTTGAAGGCGCTAAAAGAGACGGCGAGACAGTCTGGCATAAAGAAGGCACTAACATGAAGTCATGGGTACTGCTGGATTTTATTGATGTCGTTGTACATGTGTTCCTGAAGGATACCCGCAGTTTTTATTCACTTGAGAAACTTTGGGGTGATGCAGAAATTACGGAAGTAACTGATGAAGCTCCGCAGGGTAAAATAATGGCTAAGATTGCCAAACCAAAAGCTGTTAAAAAACCCGCTGTAAAGAAAACAGCAGCGAAGAAAAAACCCGCACCTAAAAAACCGGCGGCTAAGAAACCAGGGGCAAAAAGAAAACCGCCTGCTAAACGTAAATAGAGTAATTAATTGATTGTATACTTAAAAGAGGTTATGTGATAGCCTCTTTTTTTTTGAACCTAATCATTTAGATAAACTGTGAATTTATTCAAAATCATGCGTTTTTAAGAGCACTTTTTTATATTAGCTTGTTATTACTATAGCTATTCTTTATTTTGTGTTATCAATATTATAAAGAGTAATATGTTTCAAAACCCTTTAAATTGCGATTCTATATTTTAAAAAATAATTTTTTGATCATTTTTGAAAAGAATTAGACTAATAGTTATCGAAGATAACAGGCTCCTTCGTGAAGGCATTTGCGCAATGCTGAAGAAGGAAGCTGATATCAATGTGGTAGCTTCATTTGATGACAGCGATTTTGAGCCGGGTCAGTTAGCGGAGTTAAAGCCAAACATAGTATTGCTTGATCTTGGTTTGACTGAAAAAGACAGTTTCG
>CAZQYL010000461.1:0-1832 GCA_964597425.1 uncultured Ignavibacteriales bacterium
CATAAATTGCCAGTTTAACACTAATATCATCAGGAAGCGAAAATTTTATGCTTGTCGAAGGATTGAACGGGTTAGGATAATTCTGTTCAAGCGAAAATGCTGAAGGGATCTCAGTGTTACTGATTGGTTCACTTCCCCAGTTCAGTGATATTGTTGAGATATACGAATCGGTCTCATTAACTCCGGCTATGTTAACTCCGTACCCGGTTACAACTATATGACCACTTTTTGAGCTCTTTATATCTGTCGGAATGTCCTGTGAATTGGAAGACAGACTGTATATATTCACCTGGGACTGGTTACCATTGCCGGTATTGTATTTAATTGTTGCAAAATCATAATTGTTGTTTGTGCCCCAGCTTTTGCCAGTAACAAACAAATTATTCTCATTGGGAAGTAAATCTATTCCTATAGAAACATCTTCCTTATTGCCCACTCCGTTATAGATCGAATTCCATTGCATTAAACCATTGGAAGAGTACTTTATTGTCAAAAAATCTGTGTTTGAATTGTTTGAAGTTGTTTGACCTGTAATATAGGCTGACCCGTCACTATCAACAACTATTCCCCAGGCTTTATCAGTCTGGTTACCTGTGCCGTTATAAGTTCTTGACCATAACAGTGTACCTGTTGAGCTGAATCTGGCTGTATAACAGTCTATGTTGTTGAGTAGGGCTGTTGTGTACCCGGTTACATATATATTATCTTCATCATCAACAACTATACCCCATGAATTATCGTCACCGTTTCCGGATCCGTTGATTTCTTTGCTCCACTCAAGGTTGCCTGAACTGTTGTATTTAATGACAGCTATATTTGTATTGGCAGCCGAAGAAGAATAATACCCGGTAACATATATGTTTCCCATACTGCTTACCGCTATTCCATTGCCTGCGGAATTAAAGTTGAATTGACCATCTTCGGTTTTCGTCCATAAAACTTCACCTGATGGAGCGATCTTCATGACAAAGATATCAGTGTATCCGTCAATTTTTGTTGTGTAACCTGTTACATAAACATTGTTGCTGCCATCAACAGTTAGTGATGTTCCTGCATCATCAGCAGCTGAGTTGCTGCTTGAAAATTGTTTTACCCACCGAAAAGTGCCCTCTGGTGAATATTTAAGCACAACAACATCATTGGCCTTTCCTTCAAACTGGGCGTACCCCGTAACATATACATTCCCGTTTATATCTGTGCAAACATCCATTCCTTTATCATTTAAGCCGGCATTGCCATTATAAGTCCTTACCCAAACAGTATCGCCTGATTGTGTGTATTTAATCAGGATAATGTTATTGTTGCCTGTTGCCTGGTTGATGTATCCGGTTACGTAGCTGAAATCATTATCATCAACAGCAAGTGATTGTCCCTTCGCATCTGAGATACTGACATCACCTAAGTTGCTGCCGAAGCTGGAAATCCATTGTGAATCAACAGTTACTGAAACTGTAAGGAGCAAAATTGTGACTATGAACTTTTTCATGTGAGTGTTAAGTTTTTCAAAGCGTGTTGCTGTCTTAGTCTATTTCTATGTGCTTTCTTCTGCAAATTATGAATTATTATCTTAAAACTTTTAACGCAAATGAGCCATCTTGCTTTTTTTACACTTTATACGGTATGCTTTTCTTCGATTGCGATTTGTAATTAAGTATTTTCGCTTAATAGAGATACAGTTTTTTTGATCCTCACTTCTCTCCGCATCTAGTATATTCCTTCAAATTCCTTACTCTTACACGGTATTGACTTTTATTCTTTTAACGGGTCCCTGTAAAAAGAACAGACGGTTCAAATGAACCGCCTGTTCAGGGGGATTGGTTGTTAAGCCGTTT
>CAZQYL010000462.1:0-1820 GCA_964597425.1 uncultured Ignavibacteriales bacterium
TACCTTATCAGGGAAAGAGAAAAAGTTGAAGAATTGCATTATTAACTCAGTCCGAACAGGAAAAAAGTTAAGCAGAAGCTCCAATTTCAAATCTAAATATGGATTCTTCCTGCCTGAGCTGACGCTTCGGCAGGCAGGCGCTTCGCTCAGAATGACACTAATGTTATTACTTGTTCTATCCTCATTCTCCTTCTCACAGGAAGTAACCCTGGAGTACATTTTCCAGGATACGGGCATTGTTAATCCGCGCCCATCTTTAAAATTTATCCACACTGATTCCAAAAAGATATATTATTATGCCGATGATGACTATGACGGCATGCTCAGCCTGTTTGACATGAATTATGAAACAGGCGGAAATTTCAAATATTCAGATACCGGTGAAACTGCATCTGAATTTGTAGTTATGCCTGATGGCAATGCTGTTACAATCATCAATGGTGATGTATATGTTACAAAGGATTTTGTTAACTCACGCAGTTACACAAAAGATATCAGGCTTACCGAAACAGATAAATATGAATACTCACCGCAGGTAATAAATAATTTTGTGGTTTACAGACGCAGCGGAAATTATTTTTTGATGAAATATGATAGTAACAAAGCAAATTCAAATGAGCTTGCATTAACAACTGATGAATCAGATTCAGTTTCTTACCAGGTCATAGATATGACTGATAAATATGCAGGTGACCCTAAATGTGTTCTAAGACTCTTTGTTGCAAGGTATGATAACACATCAAAAAGACAGCTGGTTTTCCCTGATTACAATGATAAATTCGTAAAGGCGGAAACAAGAAAACGCGGCATATCCAAAGTTAAGCTGTTTGATATCTCGGTTAACAAAGCCGGGAAAGATTCACTTTACAAAATTGTAAACGAAATCATTTATCCTGATAGCCAAAGGTACTCAACAACGTATGCAGAGTACTCTCCTGACGGCAGCAAACTGCTGCTTGATATTGAAACTATGGACCGCCATTCACGTAAACTGTTTATTTATGATATACCTTCAAAGAGCGTTAAAGAGATCTACAGTGAAACCGATCCCGCATGGTATGAAAGACACTCCAACAGCACAGTGTTTATTGATAGCCAGACCGTTTTGTTTGAATCAGAAGTTTCAGGATACAACATTCTGCATAAAGTAAACATTGATGGAACAGGTTTTGCATCAGTTACCCCGGGGCAATATACAGTGCTCACTTCTGTAGTTGACCGGGCAGCCGGGAAAGTATACTTCGTTGCTAACGCTGAAGTACCTTACAACTACAATATATATTCTGCTGATATTACAACAGGCAGTATTTCAAAATTGACCACTGCAGAAGGTGATGTTGAAGACCTTAAAATTTCCAGGGATGGGAATTATCTTTTTTATTCGCATTCATACATCAACAAACCAAATGAACTGTATTCCTTAAACCTTCAAACCGGTGAAGAAAAGCAATTGACAAGTACAATTTCACCCAAATTCACAGCTATTGAGTGGAATATGCCTGAACACATCACTTTCACAAATGAAGAAGACGGGCAATTGATATACGGATTGGTGTACAAACCAAAGAATTTTAATCCGAAGAAAAAATACCCGCTGATATGTTTTGTTCATGGTGCGGGTTATTTGCAGAATGTTACTAACGGGTTTTCACCTTACCGCGATAACTTTATGGTGAATACTTTCATAACACAAAACGATTTTGTTGTACTCGATATCGATTTTCGCGGGAGCATGGGTTACGGCAAAGAATTCCGCAACAAAACATACCGCAATCTTGGATACTGGGAAATATCAGATTACATCAGCGGTATAAATTTCC
>CAZQYL010000463.1:0-1803 GCA_964597425.1 uncultured Ignavibacteriales bacterium
TAGTGCTCATTTTATCAGCACCAACTACCAGCACTTTTTTGTACATTCCGCTTTCAATAAACTGCATTCCCGTAACAAGTGTAAAAATGAAGCCTGAGCAGGCTGCAAGGACATCGAATCCCCATGCTTTTGATGCGCCAATTTTATCCTGTATCACACATGCAGTTGAAGGGAATAACATATCGGGTGTAACAGTACCAACCAGTATAAGGTCAATATCATCAGCGGTGATTTTGCGCCTTTCAAGCAGCATCTTTATCGCTTCAACAGCCATAAAAGACATTGGCTCACCGTTGGTGAGTATTCTTCTTTCGCTGATGCCGGTTCTTGATTTTATCCATTCATCATTTGTTTCTACAATCTTTTCCATATCCGCGTTGGTCAGCACTGTCTCGGGTACATAGTGACCAACTGCCGTAATAGCAGCCCTGATTTTTGTCATAAATAAATATAAAAATTATAATTTCTGATTAAGAAAACTTTATTATTTGTTATTCACTTTGCGCAGTATAGTCCTTGATATCTTTTATCTTTTCGGCAATAATATCATTAATGCCGGCTCTTGCCATTTGTTCAGCCCTTATAGCCATGTTCATTATCGCACGCGGCGATGACCTGCCGTGCCCGATAATTGAAATTCCGTTTACACCAAGCAGCGGAACGCCGCCGTACTCCTGGTAATCAAAATCTTTTAATATATCCTTAAGTGTTCCGTATGCCATCCCCACTTTAAGTTTATTCACAAATCCTCTATCGGCGTAATCTTTAAATTTTGTTTTTAGCAGGCTCAATACGCTCTCAGCGAACTTGAGCACAATGTTACCAGTAAAGCCATCACATACTATAACATCTATAGTACCCTTCATGATATCGCGGCCTTCAACGTTGCCAATAAAATTAAGCCCGCTTTTTTCAAGCAGTTCATATGTTTCCACTGTAACTGTATCACCCTTGGTTTTTTCTTCGCCTACGCTTAACAATCCAATTTTTGGATTATCAATTCCGTATATATGATTAGCGAACACCGAGCCCATTACCGCAAATTGCAGCAGGTTCAGCGGCTTACAGTCAACATTTGCGCCAACATCAAAAACCATTGTAATACCGCGCTCGGTAGGGAATCTTGAGCCAATTGTGGGTCTGTTAACATTTGCAATCCTGCCCAGGGTAAACAGCGATGCCGCCATGACCGCGCCGGTATTACCTGCGCTTATGAATGCATCCGCTTCGCCGGTTTTGCAAAGCTTAAGCCCCGAAACAAGTGATGAACCGGGCTTTTTGCGAATAGCCTCTGTGGGACTTTCATCCATAGTGATCACATCATCGGCGTTATGTACTTTTATTCTTGAGCTATCGTAAGAGAATTTTTTGAGTTCTTCGTTAATAATACCGGCTTTGCCAACAAGTGTGATATTAATACCATCATTGCTGCGCACTGTTTCAATGGCTCCTGCAACTTCGTTGACAGGAGCATTATCTCCACCCATTGCATCCAGGGAAATGGTGATCTTTTCCGTTGCCCCTTTGCTCAAATTACCGGTCGTTAGTTAAATTTTTACTGTTTTGTTACTTCTGCAAAAAACTGATGGTAAAAAAAGAATAACTGCTTAAAAACCAATTCTTAAAGAATTACTTTTTAGGAATTACTATTGAGCGGTTATCATAGAATCCGCAGCTTGGGCAGACCCTGTGCATAAGCTTGGTTTCGCCGCAGTTCGGGCAAGCCATTGTGCTTGGAACACTTGCTTTATAGTGAGTTCTTCTTTTTCTTCCTCTTGTTTTGGAATGTTTGCGTTTTGGATT
>CAZQYL010000464.1:0-1796 GCA_964597425.1 uncultured Ignavibacteriales bacterium
TCAATTAATGTATTTTTACGTACTTTCTTCAGGTCAATATGTGTCCATCCCTGTTTACCCCATTTGTTAGGCACGGGATAAATAATACCCGGATTTACTGAAGCGAACACATTCTGGTCAACTGCATTAAGTTTTATTGTAGCAATATTGCGTTCAGAATTCAGCGTTGCGAAGATCTTTTTATTCACCCTGAACGATGCCTTATCAAAATGCGGCATCTCAGTTGAATTTGGCATTGATAGCGCTATTTCACGGAATGTTTCGGTTTTGATCATTATACTTTTTTATTTATCCTCCAATTTTACAAGGCACTCCATATCAGTATCATTCAAATATATCTCAAGGCAATAGCCGTTTTTATCCAGCTGCGGATGTTTTAACAGCTCCTGAAAAACTGCCGCAACCCTGCCTTCTGTATTGCACCAATCGGGTAATGTTTCGCTTATGTAATCCCCTTTTCTGATAGTAAAGGTATTGCAGCCGTAATTTTCTGACTCACCGGGGTAGAGTTCTTCTGCTGCTGCAAGATATTCAATTTCATTATTTTTGTTCATCCACGAAATGCCAAAATATCTCCTCTTATCTTCCTCATTAACAAGTGAATGCAGTTTTTCATGTGCCGCTTTTATCCCTAAAGGAAAACTTTCAGCTTTTACATAGAGAACATTTATATCTTTGGGCAGGTTTTTGATTTCCACTTTAATTTCTAGTTTATTGAGTTAAAATTTCTATTGTCGCAAAAAGACCTACAAACATACGGTCATTTTGCGACATAGCCAATATGTAAATACGACAATCTAACGGGTTGATTGCGACAACTAATGTTGTTAATTTTGTATCATGAAAAATATCACAATATTAGTACCTGAAGGGGCTGTACTTGCAAGTATTGCGGACCCAAGGTATATGTTTACTGCTGCCAATGAAATGCTGCGCAATTCCGGCAAAAAAGAAATGTTCATCGTAAAGCTGGCTTCATTATATAGCGATGTCACTTTGAGTGATGGAACAGCGACAATACACCCTGATGCAGCAATATCGGAAATTAAAAAAACTGACCTTGTGATAATTCCCGCCTTAGGCAGAGATGTTGTGAAGGCTATTGAAATGAACAAAGAACTAATTCCCTGGATAATAGAACAGTATAAAAACGGTGCTGAAGTTGCGAGTCTGTGTATTGGAGCATTTTTATTTGCTTCAACGGGATTGTTAAAGGGCAAACAATGCTCAACGCACTGGCTTTATGCCGCACAGTTCAGGCAGATGTTCCCCGATGTTAAACTTGCTGATGATAAAATTGTTACAGACCAAAACGGGCTCTACTCAAGCGGCGGCGCTACTTCATACTGGAATTTGCTGCTATACCTTGTGGAAAAATATACTGACCGCGAAACTGCAATATTAATTTCGAAATTTTTTCTGCTTGATATAGGCAAACAAAACCAATCATCGTTCATTATTTTCACGGGACAAAAAGATCATGGTGATGAAGCCGTAAAAAACGCACAGGAATATATTGAGCTCAATTACAAAGATAAAATTACAGTTGATGAGTTATGCGATCTGTTTGGTGTAGGCAGGCGTACATTTGAGCGCAGGTTTAAAAAAGCTACAAACAATACAATTGTGGAATATATTCAAAGAGTAAAAATTGAAGCTGCCAAGAAAGAACTTGAGCAGGGCAGAAAAACCGTGAATGAAGTGATGTATGATGTGGGTTATACTGATACAAAGGCATTCCGTGATGTGTTTAAAAAAATTGCGGGACTCTCGCCCATAGACTACAGGAATAAGTA
>CAZQYL010000465.1:0-1793 GCA_964597425.1 uncultured Ignavibacteriales bacterium
GCTGATGAAAGCAGCGGAATATATGTTGCAGGTTTATTTTCTTTTTCAGCAATACAACTTGCACAGGGACAGCTTTTGCGCAAATTTGCAAGCTGCAGCATTGATTCACTGCCATCATCCCAACTGATGCAAAGATAACGTGAATCTTTTATACTTATTTTTACCGGACTGATACTTATCAACTTTATTTCACCTTCAAAAACTTCTCTGCTTCATTTACGTCTTCTTCGCTGCCTATAAATAGCGGAGTTTTTTGGTGGAGGTTAAGCGGCACGATATCAAGTATCCTTTGTGAGCCGCTGGAAGCTCTGCCTCCCGCTTGTTCAACAATGAATGCAAGCGGATTGGCCTCGTACAACAGCCTAAGCTTGCCATTAGGATTTTTTGTATCACCGGGATACATAAAGATCCCGCCATACAACAAATTACGGTGAAAATCTGCAACCAATGAGCCTACATATCGGGCAGAATAAGGTCTGCCTGCGGTTTTATTATCTGATTTCAGGTCATCTACGTATTTGCGAAGACCTTCGCTCCATTTTGTATAATTTCCTTCGTTAATGCTGTATGTCTTAGAGCGTTTTGGTATCTGTATATTTTCATAGAATAATAGGAATTCACCTACAGTAGGGTCTAAAGTAAAACCATGCACTCCCCTGCCGGTTGTATAAACCATTATTGTGCTTGAACCATAAATTATATATCCGGCTGCAACCTGGTTTGTCCCCTGCTGCAGACAATCTTCAAGCGTACCGGGACCGCTTTCAGATTTCCGCTTATAAATTGAAAATATTGTACCTATACTTATATTGGCATCAATGTTTGATGAACCATCAAGCGGGTCGAAATGTATGATGTATTTGCTCAATGGACGCTCACCCATAAATTTCTCGTTCACAGGAATAAAGTCCTCGCTTTCTTCAGAAGCAATGGCGCATAAGTGACCGCTGACTTCCATAGCTCTCACAAGAGTATCATGTGCATACTCATCAAGTTTCTTCACCTGTTCACCGTGAACGTTCTCTGTTCCGGTTACTCCCATCAGGTCAATTAAACCTGCACGGTTCACTTCAAGTGAGATTACCTTGCAAGCAAGGGCAATATCAGCAAGCAGGTCGCTCAGTTCACCCGTTGCGTCAGGATATTTGCGTTCCTCATCAATAATATGCCTGTAAAGTGTTGTAAATTTCTTTAACATTTAGAAGAATAATTTAATTATTTCAGCAAAATTACTGATTATTATGAGCAAATTAAACACAATTATGATACAATCAATCCGGGTTGTTAATAAACTCCATAAGCCTTTTAAGCTCGCGGTCATGATTATTCCACCAGTTAACTGACCATATCCTAATGAATTTCATTCCGAACTTTTCCAGATACTTTTCACGGAAAATATCCCATGCATAGGCTTCGGGTGAAAGGTGGAATGCACTTCCATCGCACTCAATAGCGACTATTTTACCTGATTTTTCTTCAGGCAAAACCGCAATATCAACCACAAATCCACCTGAAGAATAATTTGCTATAAGCCTTTCAGAAGTGTAATGTTTACGAAGGCTGTTATAAACTTCATCTTCAAAAATGGTTTTAATCAAAGGGTTTACATCCTGCTCTTTTCTTTCGGAGTTTAACCTGAGCTGTTCAAGCACTGAGTTCTTAGCCTTTGGGTTATAATCTTCAACAGCTTTTACATATGCGAGGTACGCGTAGAATATCCCTTTGCCCTTATTCCCCAAAGCGGTAAGAAGAGAAGGATACTCCCTTATATATTCATCGGGAATTGATGTACA
>CAZQYL010000466.1:0-1786 GCA_964597425.1 uncultured Ignavibacteriales bacterium
GAAAAATTCAGAAGAATTAAAGAAGAGCCTGAATTATCATCTGACCTGAGCCCTGTGTTCATAAATCCGACAGATGACCCGCTTGCTGATACTTTAACTTACGGTACAGGCAACGCGCTAACACAGATCACGCAGATAAAAGTTAACCTTGTTCATAACCAGGGTATTAAAGGACAGGGCATTATGATAGCCAGCTTTGACGCGGGATTTTCAAATCTCACTCACGAAGCTTTCACAACCTACCCGATGAAGATACAGACAACATACGATTTCCAGAATCATACACCTTCATTAACAGGACACTCACACGGAACGGCAACACTTTGCCTGACCGGCGGATATAAACCCGGCAAAATGGTGGGACCCGCGTACGGCTCAACATTTATTTTAGGCAGAACAGAAGTTGACCCAAATGAAGTTACTGCTGAAATGGATAACTGGATAGCAGCGGCTCACTGGGCTGATAGCCTTGGAGCGGATATAATCACAAGCTCACTTGGTTACCTTGAGTTTGACCCCGGTTATACAAGCTACACCTGGCAGGATATGAACGGCAACACAATGCCTATTACCATTGCCGCTGATCTTGCAGTGAATAAAGGTATACTTGTAAGCAACTCAGCAGGCAATAACGGCTCAAGCACGCATAATACATTAGGCGGACCCGCCGATGGTGATAGTGTACTCACAGTCGGTGCGGTAACATCAACCGGCACAAGGTCCTCCTTCAGCTCAATTGGACCCACAACCGATGCGCCGCCAAGAATAAAGCCCGATGTTATGGCTATGGGAAGCAATAATTATTACGCCTCAACCACAGCTAACAACTATTCCACCGGCAGCGGAACCTCGTTCTCATGTCCGCTTACATCAGGCGTTTGCGCGCTGGTGCTTTCAGCCAACAGGAATTTAACTCCCCTGCAGGTTATGGGGATATTAAAGAAGTTCGCAAGCAATTCAAGCTCACCAAATAACAATATGGGCTGGGGAATCATTGACGCGTCACTTTCAGTTGATTCCGCACGCAAGCTTGATAACTGGACGCCCGTTATTCTGCATACACAGCCGTTTACTATGACCAGCTTAACAACTGCAATTACAATGAAGGCTAAGATAACAGATAACGGAATAATAAGGAACTGGACAAATGAAGCACCGCTTTTATATTACAGAAAAAGCACCAACGGCGGAACAACATGGTCAGCGTTCAGCTCTGTGAATTATACAGCAGTAAACCTGGATTCATTTTCATTTGTGATACCTGCCAGCGGTATTGGTACTATGGTACAATATTACTTTGCCGCACAGGATATAGCGCTTCCAACACCCAAAATGGTAACATTGCCTGATGGCGGCAGCGGAGTTACACCTCCGGGTTCTACTGCGCCTCCAACAAGATTCCAATACATTGTTGCAATGGTTGGCATAGAGCCGGTTTCAAATGAAATTCCGGATGTGTTTAAGCTGCATACAAACTATCCTAATCCGTTTAACCCGATTACAAAAATTAAGTTTGATATTGCCAAAAATACAAATGCGAAGTTACTTGTATATGATATTCTGGGCAGGGTAGTGGAAACACTGGTTAACGGTGAATTAAAAGCCGGCAGGTATGAAGTTGATTTTGACGGCTACTCGTTATCATCAGGAGTGTATTTCTATAAGCTTGTAACCAATGATTATGTTGATACTAAGAAGATGCTGATGATAAAATAGCGGTAGCTATTTGAACATAAGTCCTGATTTTCGGGACTGTTAGTGAAGTAAAAAATAAGTAGAAAAAAAT
>CAZQYL010000467.1:0-1782 GCA_964597425.1 uncultured Ignavibacteriales bacterium
TGCTTCCATTTGAATACATATTATTAGTTCTATCAGTCCTTATACTGATAAGCATAACACTCACCAAGTTCTCGGAGAACCTTGGACTGCCCTCACTTATCCTTTTTTTGGTTGTGGGAATGCTTGCAGGCTCAGATGGACCCGGCAAGATATATTTTGATAATGTGTACATTGCGCAATATGTTGGCATAGTTGCTTTGATATTCATTCTATTTTCAGGCGGACTTGAAACTAGGTACCGTGATGTGAAGCCCGTAATGTGGTCAGCAGTCAGTTTATCTACAATTGGAGTACTGCTTACAACCGGGGCTATGGGTATTTTCATTCATTACTTCTTAAACATAAGCCTGTCTGAGAGTCTGCTTATTGGCGCGATAATTTCTTCCACAGATGCCGCAGCGGTTTTTTCTGTTTTGCGCGCACGCGGTACAAAGCTTAAGGGTAATATAAAACCGTTACTTGAGCTTGAGTCCGGCAGTAACGATCCCGCTGCGATAATACTTACATTGATAGTTATCCAGTTCCTGCAGGCAGAAGAAATTACCATTTTTAAAGTTTTATTATTTTTATTGCAGCAGTTAATTTTAGGAGCTGTAATTGGTTATGGGGCCGGCAGACTGCTTTCGGTTGCTTTCAATAAGTTCAAATTTTCATATCCAAGTCTATACCCCGTGTTCGCGATAGCTTCTGCAATTTTCATTTATGCAATGGCTGCATCGCTTGGGGCAAGTGGAATACTAGCCGTTTATATCGCTGCAGTTGTACTGGGTAACAGTGAATTCATACAGAAAAAATCACTGATCCGCTTCTTTGATGGACTTGCACTCCTCGGCCAGATTGTTATGTTCTTAACTCTTGGGTTGCTTGTTTATCCTTCGCAGCTTTATAACGTTATAGGGGCGGGATTAATTCTCTCAGCAGTGTTAATTTTCCTTGCCAGACCCATTGGAGTTTTTGTTTCAATGCTGTTTTCAAAATTCAAACTGAATGAAAAGATGTTCATCAGCTGGGTTGGACTCAGGGGAGCTGTGCCAATTATACTTGCAACATTCCCTTTAACGGCGGGACTTGAAATTGGTCCGTATATTTTCAATCTTATATTTTTTATAACACTCACTTCAGCTCTTGTGCAGGGATGGTCGATACCGCTTGTCGCAAAAATATTCAGAGTAAAAGGTAAAACTGAAATTGAATCACACTTGCCTATTGAAATGACAGAGAGCATTAAAACTAATAATGACCTTCTTGATCTTATCATTCCGTTAAATTCAGCAGTTGCAGGCAAGACCCTGGCTGAACTTAGCTTACCACCTGAAAGCCTTATAACTGTAATATACAGGGATAACGACTATGTCGTTCCTAGCGGCGGATCAGTACTTGAAGAAGGCGATATGATCCTGGTATTGGTAAATAAAGATAACATCTCAATAGTAAAGAATATTTTTACAAAACTTAACAAATGATAAATTGTGAATGGGGTATTGATGGGATCAACAAATTCTCATCTCAATCAAATATAACAATAATTGTGGATGTTCTTTCATTTTCAACATGCGTTGATATTGCTCTTTCTCAAGGAGCTATTGTTTATCCCTATAAGTTTAAAGATAATTCAGCAAATGAATATGCAGCATTAAATAATGCAGAGCTCGCTTCATTCAACAGAAGCAAAGACAAGTTTTCGCTCTCGCCATCATCTTTAAAGAAAATATCCGAAGGTACCCGGATAGTTCTTCCTTCGCCCAATGGCTCGGAATTATCTTTGTGTTCACTATCAAAAGT
>CAZQYL010000468.1:0-1774 GCA_964597425.1 uncultured Ignavibacteriales bacterium
ATGAAAAATACCGGCGCAAGGTATTTTTCATAGTTTTCGGCAATACTTGCCGTGAACTGCATTGAGTTTTCTGACATAGCTCTTTTGGTTTAGATGGATGAATGTTTGATGCGGTCAAAATTAGGGTAATATTTTCAATTTTAAAACATAAATAACGATTTAGCCCGAAAAATCTTTCTTAAGTAAGTCTTTACTTCTGAAAAATATATAAGTTACTATTATCATAGTAACGGCTCCACCTAATATCACCGAAGGTACCGTACCCATTAATTTGGCGGCTAAGCCTGATTCAAATGCGCCGACCTCATTTGATGATGAAAGGAAAATACCGTTTATGGCATTCACCCTGCCGCGCATGTTATCCGGCACAAGCAGCTGAAGCAGTGTGGCGCGAATAACAACGCTTACGCTGTCAAAGGCTCCCGTTGCAAATAACGCTGCAATTGAAAGAATAAAATTTTCTGACACCGCAAACACAAGTGTCGCTATGCCGAATCCCGCAACTGCCCACAACAGATTCCGCCACGCGCGCTTCATCGGGGAGTATTTTGAAAGCACAAAAAGTACCAGCACAGCACCAATCGAAGGCGCCGCGCGCATTATCCCCAACCCCTCAGCACCTACATGCAGGATATCTTCGGCAAACACGGGCAGGATTGCAACCACACCGCCGAACATGACCGAGAACATATCCAGCGAGATGGAATAAAATATGATCTTCGTTTTATATGTGTAACGGAATCCCTCTTTGATCTTTTCAAGCATTGAGCCTGCATCCGAGGGATCAGGAGGGCGGTTCTTAATTAGCGCGACTGCGATTATTGAAAGAAATATTATCCCTATTACAAACAGTAGCGTGCCTGAAAATCCGAACAGACTGTAGAGGAACCCTGAAATACCGGGTCCGACAATTACACCCGTTTGCCATGATGAGGAGCTCCATGTTGATGAATTGGCGTAAACTTCCCTGGGGACTAAATATGCTTTCAATGATGTTGATGCCGGAAAGAAGAATGCTTTGCAGATCCCGATAAAGAATATGACTCCCCATATTACATATTTAAACTCTTCGGCATGCTCAACTGTTAGCAGACTGAAAGAGAGTATATACAGCACAATGGATGCCAGCATCGTAAATGCAAGCGACCACATCATGATGTTCTTTTTTCTGAGCTTATCAGAATAATGTCCGCCAAATAGTGAAAGGAGTATGAACGGTATCGCTTCTGCGAGACCTATCATGCCTATAGCAAGTGGGTCATGGGTCAGGCGGTAAAGCTCATAGCCAATAATGACCTCCTGTATAAGCAGCCCAACAGTTACAAAAAAATTTGAAAATAAAAAGTAGCGGAACTCCGCGAATCGCAGAGCGAGAAAGGGGTCTTGTTTTACCTTAGGCGGATTTGTTGGCATTTAAGTTATGAGAGTAAAATACTTTTATAAGGAAATTATTACAAGGAAGAAAACCAAGTGAGCACTTTCCTTCACTTCGTTCAGTAAGGTAAGAATCTGCCCTCATATGTCAAAGCATATTACAGCGATTCATAGCAGCGTGAGTGCCCCGCATTGAATTAAGACCTGACAATTTGAGCAACGAAAATTAATGCTTTACTTTACCCTCTTCCAGTTCTTCTTTATCTTTTCAATTTTCTTATCATCCTTCAGATCTTTATCAGACACATATTCTTCAAAGTAGCCGCAGTTAACACAGATGTAGATATCAAAATATATACGCGCGAAACCTGAAACCGGGAGGATCATTCTTTCGCTGCTT
>CAZQYL010000469.1:0-1763 GCA_964597425.1 uncultured Ignavibacteriales bacterium
GCATCCACGGGACTTGGTGAATTATCCATTAATCCAACAGCGCTGGTTGTTTTTGGGAACGCGATCGTTTCGCGGATATCTTTTGTACCGCAAAGTGTTGCAATAATTCTGTCGAATCCTAATGCGAAACCGCCATGTGGCGGTGCCCCGTATTTAAACGCGCCAAGCAAGAACCCGAATTTCTCTTCCTGTTCTTCTTTGGTTAGTTCAAGTACATTAAATACCATTTCCTGTATATCGCTTCTGTGTATTCTTATACTGCCTGAACCGAATTCACTCCCGTTGCAAACCATATCATAACAAGTAGCCCTGATAGATGTTAACAGTTCAACATTAGATTTTGGATCTTTGCTTCCCGTTTCAAGTTTATTCATATCCGCATCATGCGGCATTGTAAATGCGTGATGTTCTGCTGCAATGGTACCAGACTCTTCATCATAACCAAACAGTGGGAAATCATTCACCCATAAGAATTCATCTCGGTTTTCATCTATCAAACTGAATTGATCAGCAAGTTTTAATCTTAAGTTACCGAGTCCATGTAAAACTTTCTTCTTTTCACCTGATAGTATGAAAACAACATCACCGCCGGCAGCATTAAAGCAATTTTTAATTCCCGCCTGTATATCTTCACTTAAAAATTTAAGCATTGGCGAAGCTGTAGTGCCGTCAGCGTTATATTTAATGTATCCAAGTCCGCCGAATTTTAACGTCTTAACATAATCAGTCAAGCCATCAATAATTTTTCTTGTGACATCCTGTCCCGGGAGTTTTATTCCGGCAACAATTCCGCCAGCTGAAATTGCATCTGCAAAGACTTTGAAATCAGTTGCCTTGACAATTTCTGTTATATCAGAGATCTTTAGTTCACCTTTTATTCTCAGGTCAGGTTTATCACTGCCGTAAGTCTGCATAGCTTCATCATAGCTCATTACTGTGAATGGCTGCTTTAGCTGGGTGCCCTTTACATTTTTCCATATATCACAAATTACACCTTCAACTACTCTGAACACATCTTTCTCTTCGACGAAGCTCATTTCAAGATCGATCTGTGTGAATTCCGGCTGACGGTCAGCTCTAAGATCCTCATCACGGAAACATTTGCATATCTGCACGTAGCGATCCATTCCGCTTACCATCAATATCTGTTTATAGGTCTGCGGTGATTGAGGAAGTGCGTAAAACTTTCCTTTGTGAACACGGGAAGGTACTAAATAATCACGTGCACCTTCAGGAGTTGATTTCATTAAGATAGGGGTCTCAACTTCTATAAATTTTTCGCGCTCAAAATATTTATGTACAATGTTGTAAACATCGCTTCTTAACACAAGGTTATCAGCTATCTTTTTTCTTCTTAAGTCTAGGTAACGGTACTTGAAGCGAAGTTCTTCTGATGCCTTAACATCTTCTTCAACTACAAATGGAGTAACTTCTGATGTATTCAGAATTTCGAGTCCGGTTGCAAGTACTTCAACTTCGCCTGTTGGCATATTCGGATTTACGGATGATCTTTTTTGCACCAAACCGGTGGCTGAAACAACATACTCCAGCCCAAGTGATTTAGCAGTATCGTATATCTCTTTATTTTCGGAATTCACAGTCACCTGCGAAACACCGTATCTATCGCGTAAATTAACAAAGATAACGCCTCCAAGATCACGTACTTGTGATACCCAGCCGTTCAATGTAACAGTTTTACCTTCATCGGCAAGCCTTAACTCACCGCAGGTATTAGTTCGTTTAGTAAATTTCATAGAACTACA
>CAZQYL010000470.1:0-1763 GCA_964597425.1 uncultured Ignavibacteriales bacterium
GTATCAACGCAGATCTCCTGTGACTGAGCCAGCAGTACCCTCAGCTCAGTTACCTTATGCATCAGGTTGTATGCGTCAATAATTATAGTTTCCATCTAAAGTTCGCTATTTCACTATCCGGTTGTTTAAGGCCTGTTCCTGTACATCAGTCTTGGGAATGGAATTGATTCCCTGACATGGTCAAGCTTGCAGAGCCAGCAAACAACGCGCTCAATACCCATACCAAAACCGCTGTGCGGAACGCTGCCGAAACGGCGGAGATCCAGGTACCATTGAAACGCATCCATAGGCAGATTATGTTCCTTAATTCTGGATTCCAGTAACCCAAGGTCATCTTCACGCTCACTGCCGCCAACTATTTCGCCGTAACCTTCCGGTGCAAGCACATCTACACCACGCACGACCTTCGGATTTTCCGGATCGCGCTTCATGTAAAAAGCTTTGGCTTCTGATGGCCAGTTATAAACCATAACGGGTCTATCGTAATCTTCAACAACAGCCTCTTCATGCGGCGCGCCAAAATCTTCGCCCCAGGGGAAAGGTCTTATTTCTTCTTCGCCGCCATCAGCTTTCTTGCGGATAAGCGGAACATTCTTTTTATTTATTATCTCAACTGCTTCATCATACGTAATCCTTGGGAATGGCTTTTTAACCGCTTCAAGTTTTGTAATATCACGCTCAAGAATATCAAGCTCTTTTCTTCTGTTCTTAATTACACGTTCTACTATATATACAATAAAATCCTCAATAAGATCCATATCATCGTAAATATCATAAAATGCCATTTCAGGCTCAATCATCCAGAACTCAGTTAAGTGCCTGCGTGTCTTTGATTTTTCCGCGCGGAAGGTTGGACCGAAATCATACACCTTGCCGAACGCCATTGCACCGGCTTCAGCGTACAATTGACCCGTCTGTGCAAGGTACGCCTTGCCAAGATCAAAATAATCTGATGAAAACAAGGTCGTAGTTCCCTCAGCGGCATTTGGTGTAAATATTGGTGAATCAAAAAGCGTAAAGCCGTTATCATACATATAGTCACGGCACGCTTTAATAATTTCTTCACGAACTTTTATAATTGCAGTCTGCCTTTGCGAGCGAACCCATAAATGCCTGTGGTCAGCAAGAAATTCAATTCCGTGGTCCTTCGGCGTTATCGGGTAAGCTTCAGCTACCTGGATAACTTCAATATCCTTTACATGGAGCTCATACTCTTCTTTCTTGGGATGTTTTGCAACTGTCCCGGTCACTATGAGTGATGATTCCTGTGTAAGCTTTTTAAAATCTTCCCAAACTTTTTCGGTAACTTCTTTTTGAGATACAACTCCCTGTATAATTCCCGTGCCGTCCCTTAATTGCGGGAACATTAATTTTCCTGAAGTACGGATATTATACAGCCATCCGCGGATAATGACTTCCTGGCCTACGTAATCTGCGATTTTATCAATATAATAGCGTTTTTTCACGAATTTCTCCTTAAAAAATATAGGTTTTCTGTTGATAATTCGGAAATTACCGAAAATTTGAGAGTGTTACAATGAATAAAAAGCAGGGAAAAAGCAGTAGGAAAAAGGCTAAAATTTACTGAATATACAATTTCTGCAATTTGGGGATTTATACTAGAAGATATTTAACGTTTCTACATTTACTATTTTCAAAAGTTGATGTATTTTAGATATAAGTTTTATTGAAGTATTACCTTGAACTAAAAAAAATGATCATGAAAAACTTACTTATCTTAACAGTTTTCCTATCAGCACTAA
>CAZQYL010000471.1:0-1761 GCA_964597425.1 uncultured Ignavibacteriales bacterium
TTAAGTAATGTATCCAGACCCTTGAGTGAACCCAAAGCTATTGAATCACCTCCACCGGAATATGGCCATTTTTCCATATCCCACACTTCGATATCTTCGACAATATTGGCAAAATTGAACACGGTACCCCTAACGCATATTGCGTACTTTAGAGAGTCACCTGTTGAATCAACTGCCATGTACATCAGATTATCTCCAGTAGGGCTTACTCCCGGGCCCCAGCAGACCTTCCAGACGCCCCCGGTTGAGTAATTTGAATCAGATAACTGCAGGTTTATTGAATCCCTTATTTGCAGAGCATTGGTGTTTCCTTCTGCAACGTAACATAGTGCTGAAAGAGTCATCATAACACCGGCTTCATTCTGGTCATATCCCCCAAACATCGGGGTTGTAATCCCTCCGGTCCCGGTCAGGTCGTCGCTGCAACCGCTGTAATGGTATGCTGCAAAAATAGCAGCAACCACAAAAGTAAAAACCTTAACTGTTTTTGGCATTAGCATAATTTATTTAAGATGGATGATTTGTTTTTTCAAATATACGTTTTATTGTAATTGGTGTAAACACATGTACGGGGGGATGAAATTAAATCATTAGATTTCTGTTTTAATCCAAAAAGGGTTTGTAAGAAATGGCAGGTAACATTAAAACAAAAGGCTGTCATTCTACGGAGGTAACGAGAATGTCAGCCTTTTCTAAAGGAGGAGAAAATCAGGAAAAATCCAGCAAGTTATTATTTTACCAGTACCATTTTTTTGATATCGGTAAACTCTGATGTTGTGATTCTGTAGAAATAAATCCCGCTTGCATACTTTGATGCATTCCAGTCAATTTTATAACTTCCCGCACTTAACTGATCATTTACAAGGACTTCAACTTCTTTGCCTATCATATCATAGACTGCAACTTTAACCATTGTACTTTTAGGAACATCAACGTTTATCTTCGTTACAGGATTAAACGGATTAGGATAATTCTGGCTGAGATTAAATACCTTCGGAATAACGCCTGAAATTGGCTCTATACCTATAACATTGATACCTGTCATATAAAAATTGATCGTATCAGGGCTTACACTGCCCACTACAACATTCTTTTCAGCTTGCCAGTAACCGAACCTGTCACAAATTACACGATATGTGCCCTGGGTAATATTATTTATATCATAAGGACCGCCACTGCGTGAAACGCTGAATCCTTTAAATTCACTTCCATTCATTGCATATACAATTGCATTTTGCAGACCGCCTGTTTGCGGCGGAGCAACGTAAACGCCGCCACTTATGAATGAATTGCCGCCTGTTCCGGTTATATTGAATACGCGGATATCAATATTAAAAATATTATTGTTTGTATATAATGTCCTCGAAGCAGTCCAACTGATAGTTCCGCTATTGATACCTGCAAAATACGTAGGTACAAACTGTGGCGGATTGGCATCCATATCCTCATCATCAGGATAAGCCATAATATCAACGCTGTCAATATTCAGATTCCTTAACATATAGTCGCCATTTGGCTGTATATGCGCTGTATCTACTACTATTACGGCATTCTGCTGCGGATCATATTTTAATGCTTTAACAATACCGTTTGTAACCGGCTGTCCGTTGGGGAAAGTGACTCTTCCTGCCACAGCAAACGGAGGACCAAATACTCCGCCATTGATAGTTTTTTGTACTGAGCCTGCAGTTCCTACAGTGAATCCCAGATTATTTGCAAGGAAGTAAACTGAGTTAAGATCTTTATCTGAACTTGATACCT
>CAZQYL010000472.1:0-1749 GCA_964597425.1 uncultured Ignavibacteriales bacterium
ACAGCAAAAATCAAGAAAATTGGGAGTAATCTCTTCAACATAATTTTTTTTAAGTAATTGAAAAATAGCTTCTTTATTAAAGTGTTACTTTATTACCAAGCCATTAGTGACTTAATATTATTTGCGCATACCCCCGGTTACAATAATAATCAATTTTTTCCTAAAAACAAACTGCATTTTCATTTGGGGATACTAAATTAGGGTTTATGGTTAGCGTTCTCAATACCCGTAAAACGGTATATATGCCGAAAATAGGTTAATTATATCCGTGTGTTTTCAGGCAGAATTGCTAAAATTCAATAAAAATGATATTTTTGTAAATGCCTATCATAACATTTGCCATAGAATCATCGTGCGATGAAACCTCAGCTGCAATCCTGCGGGATGGCAAAGTTATATCAAACATAATTTCTTCGCAGTATTTCCACAAGGAGTATGGCGGCATAGTACCTGAGCTTGCTTCGCGGGCGCATATACAGGTAATAGATGAAATTGCTGAGCGGGCATTAAGTGGATCAGGGATAACAAAAGACGAGATATCACTTATTGCAGCTTCGCAGGGTCCCGGCCTGATAGGCTCACTGCTGGTTGGATATAATTACGCCAAGGGCTTCGCCCTTTCACGGGGTATACCGTTTATGGGAATTGACCACATTGAGTCACACCTGTTTTCATGCTTTATTGGCAAAGAAGAAATTGAATTTCCATTCATTGCTCTGGTTGTATCCGGCGGGCATACAATATTATTCCTTGTCGAAAGCTATTTATCATATAAAATACTTGGCAATACCCACGATGACGCCGCCGGCGAAGCATTTGATAAAGTGGCAAAAATGCTTGGACTTGATTACCCGGGCGGTCCCCTGATAGATAAACTTGCCTCAGAGGGTAACGCGAAATTTCACAAATTTCCAAAGTCTAACATAAAAGGCAGCCCGTACGATTTTTCTTTCAGCGGAATAAAAACATCGGTACTTTATTTCCTTAGGAACAATTACCACAATAATACAGCAGATCTGCCGCTTAACGATATCGCGGCATCTTTCCAGTCCGCTGTAACCGGCTCACTGATAGATAAAACGATAAAGGCGGCAAAGGATCATAACATAAAAACAATTGCTGTCTCCGGCGGTGTATCAGCAAATTCCGGACTCCGAAACGGGTTCTTAAAGTATGAAAATGAAGGCTATAGCATTTACTTCCCTGAAAAGATATATTCCACAGATAATGCGGCAATGATAGGGTATAATGCCTATCTTAAGTTCAGGGCAAACGGCGGCAAAGCCGCCTTGAATGATGAAGACCCGCTGCTTGAAAAAGCATACGCAAGATTCCAGTATTAGCATATTAAAAACAATTAATGCCAGATAGAAAACAACAAAGAGCAGTAATAGAAGTAGATGAACAGCTATTAAGCGATATTTCAGATCTTATCGCCAGCGGCTCTGATACACTTCTCAAAAATATACTGGCTGATATTTATCCGGCTGATATTGCGCTTATCATTGATAACCTGGAATCTGAAGAGGCTCTATCGTTATTCAAACTGCTTGATGATGAAACACAGGCCGAAGTAATTCTGGAGCTTGGCGACCACAGGCGCGATGAAATACTTGACCACCTCTCGATAGGCGAGATAAGTGAGATTGTGGGCGAGATGGATTCCGATGATGCGACAGATATCATAGGCGATCTTGAAGATGAAAAAGCCGAAGATGTGCTCCAGCAGATGGAAGCCGAAGATTCCAG
>CAZQYL010000473.1:0-1747 GCA_964597425.1 uncultured Ignavibacteriales bacterium
TGATAATGCATGGCGCAACGCGCCGGTTGAAGAGAGATTAAAGCATGCGCTGATTAAGGGCATTGTTGAGTTTATAGATGTTGATACTGAAGAAGCGCGTAAAAAATACCCGCAGCCTCTTGATGTTATTGAGGGTCCATTGATGGATGGTATGAATGTTGTGGGCGATCTTTTTGGCGCAGGTAAAATGTTCCTTCCCCAGGTTGTAAAGAGCGCAAGGGTAATGAAGAAATCTGTGGCGTACTTAACGCCGTATATCGAAGCAGCTAAAGCCGCAGGCGCATCAAGCATCAACGGCAGGATACTACTTGCGACAGTAAAAGGTGATGTGCATGATATCGGCAAGAATATTGTAGGCGTTGTACTAGGATGCAATAATTATGAAGTTATCGATCTTGGCGTAATGGTTCCCGCCGAAAAAATTCTGCAGATAGCAAAAGAAAAAAATGTTGATATAATAGGGCTTAGCGGATTGATAACTCCCTCACTTGACGAGATGGTTCACGTTGCCAAAGAAATGGAGCGCCAGGGATTCGTAGTGCCGCTGTTGATTGGCGGAGCGACTACATCAAAAATTCACGCGGCCGTGAAGATAGCGCCAAATTATTCCAATCCAACCGTGCACGTGCTTGATGCTTCAAGAAGTGTAACTGTTGCCGGAAGCCTGATGAACAAGGATAACCGTGAGGGATTCATTGGCGCGGTAAAGCAGGAATATGAGCGCATGAGGATATCTCATAAAGGCAGAAAAGATAATAAAAAATTCCTGAAAATTGCTGATGCCCGTGAAAAAGGATTGAAGATAAACTGGCAGGAAACGATATTCACAAAACCAACATTTACCGGGAATAAAGTATTTGAGGATTTTCCGCTGGATAAGATTCGTGAAAAAATTGACTGGACACCGTTCTTTTTAACATGGGAGCTGAAGGGTAAGTACCCAACAATTTTTGATGATAAGAATTACGGAATCGAAGCGAAGAAAATTTACGATGATGCCAACAAACTTCTGGATGATATAATAGCAAACAAATGGCTGAGGGCAAAAGCTGTGATAGGATTGTATCCGGCTAATTCAGTTGGGGATGATATTGAGCTTTATTCAAACGATAAGAGAAAAGAAGTTTTAACAACACTGCATACGCTTAGACAGCAGGCGGAAAAAACGAATAACGATCCGTATTATGCTTTAAGTGACCTTGTTGCGCCAAAGGAATCCGGCGCAAATGATTACATAGGCTGCTTTGCCGTTACAACGGGTATCGGAATTGAAGCCGTGCTCGAAAAATTCGCGAAGGAACACGATGATTATAACAGCATTATGACCAAGGCAATTGCCGACAGGCTTGCCGAAGCATTCGCTGAGCTGATGCATGAGCTGGTACGTAAGGAATTCTGGGGATATGCCAAGAATGAGAACCTGAGCATTGAAGATATCATTGCCGAGAAATATCACGGCATCAGGCCGGCACCGGGTTACCCCGCGCAGCCTGATCACACGGAAAAGCAGTTGATATTCGATCTGCTGGAAGCGGAAGAGAAAACCGGTATTAAACTCACCGAAAGCTACGCTATGTATCCGGCATCGTCTGTCAGCGGGCTGTATTTCTCTCACCCGGAATCAAAATACTTTAATGTAGGCAAGATTTCCCGTGACCAGGTCGAAGAATACGCATCCCGTAAGAACATGCCTGTTGAAGAAATTGAAAGATGGCTTGCCCCGATACTGGGGTATGAAAGAACTGAA
>CAZQYL010000474.1:0-1739 GCA_964597425.1 uncultured Ignavibacteriales bacterium
TAACCAACAAGCGCTATGCGCGAAAATCCACCGCGCTGCTGCCTTTGAGTCTTGCGCTGCTCTTCAATTTTCTTAAGCTTTTCCTTGAGCAGTGATATACGCGTGCCAATAAGCCTTCTATCGGTCTCGATCTGTGTTTCACCGGGACCCTTTGTGCCGATACCGCCATATTGTTTAGATAAATGTGTCCATGCCCTCGTCAGTCTTGCCTGCAGGTACTGCAATTGCGCAAGCTCAACCTGTGTTTTAGCCTCAGATGTTTTGGCATTTGAAGCGAATATATCAAGTATCAGCGCGGGTTTATCCAAAACCTTGCACTTAATTATCTTTTCAAGATTCCTTATCTGCGTTGGTGAAAGCGAATTTTCGAAAATGACAAGATCAATTTTATCATCTTCCACTTTCTTTGCTATTTCCTGTGCTTTACCTTTGCCGATAAATAATGATTTATCTATCTTATCGCGCTCCTGGTAAAACTTATCAACCACAGCGGCTCCCGCTGTTTGAGTTAAGAACTCAAGCTCATCGAGGTGCTCTTTGAAAATTTTCTGCTTTACTGTTTTTGCCGTTGTTGATTTGGGAATTGTTGTGCAGACAAGTATCGCTTTTTCTTCTTCTTTTTTTGTTGTGTGTAGTTTACTCAAATAAACCTAAAAACCTTTTCTTTAAAATTAATAAATTAAGAGCTTCTTTGTATCCTGATCAAAGTAAAAGAACTTTCCTGGCGCATTATATGGCGCGGTGCGTGAATCCTTATCATCTGATGCTGAAAAGTAAAACTTAACATTATCCGTTCTTACATCAAACGGAACTGTTGCTGTATACCTGCCGGAATTATTTTCACCTGATTTTTCTGTTAACACCATCTGGCGTTCTGTGAACTCTCCGCCATTCATTGAATAAAACATCTTTACTGATTCAGGAACAACTGTATTATTAGAAAGTACACTGATCGATATACTCTGGTTCTCGCCAACCTCGGTGATTTCAGGTTTATTGCTGATAATCAGGCCGTAATATAATGCCGCGTTATACGCGTTTATCAATCCCCACCCGTATACATTGCCGGGTGAATCCTTTTTATTGGCTGTCATTTTTAATGCTTCCAAAACCTGCAATGGAGTAAGCTCAGGGTGAACCGAAAGTATCAGCGCGCATACTCCTGCGGTTAAAGGACCCGAAAACGATGTACCGCTTACATATGAATAACCCGCTGTATCATATGTAAACGAATATGAAGCTGCTGCGTAAACATCAACGCCCATTGCGACTATATCAGGTTTAATTCTACCGTCGCTTGTAGGACCGTTTGAGCTGAATGTCGCTATTTTACCGGCACTATCAACCGCGCCCACAGCAATTACATTTTCGCCATCCGGCGGTGAAACGATACTCGGCGGCGTTGTCTGGTATTCATTACCCATTGAATTCACCACAACTACACCAAGCTTTGCTGCAAGATCAGCAGCCCTTACAATTACCGTAGTCTTACCGTTCATATCCTTGTAGCTGTACTGATTATGCGGCAGGTCAAACGGTTTATATATCAATGAGCTTGATATAACTTCAACACCCTGTGATTCCATCCATTCAACACCTTCAAGCCAGAAATCCTCTTCAACGGGAGTCTCACTTGCGCCGGCTTCAGTCTTGCTTAAATAAAACTCAACATCAAACGCGGGACCTATTATCTGCCCGGGGAAATATCCGCCTAAGGTTGACATTGTTGAAGTACCATG
>CAZQYL010000475.1:0-1731 GCA_964597425.1 uncultured Ignavibacteriales bacterium
TTGAACAAAATTACCCGAATCCTTTTAATCCTGTTACAAACATCAAATTTCATTTACCAAAAGCTGGATTTGTAAAACTTACAGTCTTTGATATGCTTGGCAGTGAAGTTGAAACACTGGTAAATGAAGAACTGAATATAGGAACGTATAATGCAGACTGGATTGCCTCAAATTTTTCAAGTGGAGTTTATTTCTATAAGCTTGAATCGAGTGGATTTGCAGTTACAAAGAAAATGCTATTAGTAAAATAAATAATAATTAGGTTTGCAAGAAAAACATCATCAAAACAGGATATTCATGCAATAGAGCCCTTGTTTTTTATGTATTAATGCGGGGAAGTATTGGTTATATTTACATTAACAATTATAAAAATTTATTATGAAAACACTTTTACTTGTATTTTTTTGTATTTTTCCGCTGTTCACTTCTGCGCAATGGCAGAATGACACCCGTCTATCTAATGATATTTCCATTTCTCATACATCACTGAATAATGCGTGGTGTATTGCCGCCAATAATAATTTTGTTCATATAGTTTATACAAATAGCGGTGATGGTGTCCCTGGTTTATATTATAAAAGATCTACTGATTGGGGTTTAACATGGGAAACTGAAATTCAATTGGCTAATAATTTATCTTTTTCTTTCCTGCCATGTATTTCTGTTTCCGGTTTAAATGTACACGTTGCATGGGATGACTTTCGAAACGGACATTATGAAATTTATTATAAACGCTCAATTGATGGAGGAATTAGCTGGGGAGCGGATATACGCTTAACCAATAACAGTGCTTCAAGATATGGACCCAGCGTTTCTGTTTCCGCGCAAACTGTTCACATTGTTTGGGATGATGAGCGGGATGGAAATCGTGAGATATATTACAAACGTTCGACAAATGGAGGTTTAAACTGGCAACCTGACCTACGTTTGACTGATAATTCTTATAGTTCATCAAATCCTTCTGTCTCTGTTAGCGGATCATTGTTAATTATAGTTTGGCAGGATAGCCGTAATGGCCAATATCAACTTTATTATAAGCGCTCATCTGATGGAGGATTGATCTGGGGTCAGGATACAAGAATTACAAATACTACAGAATTTTCAGGAAATCCTTCAGTATCAGTAACCGGATCTAACGTTAATCTTGTGTGGAACGATACCCGTGATGGAAATTTTGAAATATACTACAAACGCTCAACTGATGGTGGTTTAAACTGGGATGCTGATGATAGGTTAACTAACAACTCTTTTGATTCCGAGTTTCCATCAATTGCAGCAACAGGGCAGGGTATACATATCGTTTGGTTTGATACGCGTTTTGGAAATCCCGAAATATTAGGTAAACGTTCTACAACCGGTGGAGTGAGTTGGGAGTCTGATATGCGTTTAACAAGTAATACCGCTGTTTCCAGAGAACCTTCTGTGGCAGTATCAGGTTCAGTAGTGAATGTAGTATGGTCAGATACTCGTGATGGAAATTATGAGATCTACTATAAACGTGACCCGACCGGCAATCCAATTGGAATTCAAATCATTTCCAGTGAAATACCGAATGTATATTCACTTTCACAAAATTATCCTAATCCGTTTAATCCAACAACAAATATCAGATTTGCAATTCCTATATCCGGATTTGTAAAACTCATAGTTTTTGATATTCAGGGGAGGGAAGTTGAGACTTTAGTGAATGAAAAACTGGAAGCGGGAGTATACACTTCCGGCTGGAATGCA
>CAZQYL010000476.1:0-1719 GCA_964597425.1 uncultured Ignavibacteriales bacterium
AACTATCAAAATACTTCATTTATTTAGATTAGTCAATAGCAAATGCAAGCAGTTACAGAAACTGCGAAATATTGAAGTATAGAATTAGTGAATTTCTGCGGTGTAAATGATAACATTTGCGCTATTTTCAAATTCACTATTTCGCATTTTCATTTAAAAATAGTATATTAACAAATTAATGATTTAGTACGAAATTTCAACATTTTGACCATGAATGAAAATATAAGGGTTAGATTTGCGCCATCTCCAACGGGTTTTCTGCACGTCGGCGGAGCAAGAACAGCTATTTTTAACTGGCTTTTCGCAAAAAATAAAAATGGCAAGTTTTTGCTTAGAATTGAAGATACCGATCCGGAAAGAAGCAAAAGTGAGCTATCGGAGCAGATAATACGCAGCATGAACTGGCTGGGAATGACAGCCGATGAGCCGATTGTTTACCAGGCATTGAATATTGAGCGCCACAAACAAGTGGCACTGGAATTGCTTGAAACCCGGAATGCATATTATGCATTTGAAACCTCTGAAGAACTTGAAGAACAAAGAATGCTGGCCCAGAGAAATAAAGTGCCGTTTAAGTACAACCGCGCTTCTTTAAATTTGTCTGAAGAAACAATACAAAAATATCTTGCAGAAGGCAAACCACATGCTATAAGATTTAAAGTCCCGGAAGGCATTACAGAATTTGATGATATTGTTCACGGTAAAACTTCTTTCAGGAATTCAGATATAGATGACTTTGTAATATTACGTTCAGACGGCTCACCCGTTTATATGATAGCCGTAGTTGTTGATGATCATGATATGAAAATATCGCACATCATCAGGGGTGATGATCATTTATCCAACACCCCGAAACAGATATTGATGTATAAGGCATTGGGCTGGGATGTTCCGCAGTTTGCCCACCTGCCTATGATTCTGGATGAAGAAAAGAAAAAACTCTCCAAAAGGCGTAATCCTGTAAGCACGGAAGAATATAAAGAAAAGGGATATCTTCCTGAAGCACTCTTTAACTTTCTTACCCTGCTTGGCTTTGCTCCTGAAAATAATGCAGAGGTAGTTTCAAAAGAAGATTTGATAAAGATCTTTACTTTTGAAAGAGTTAATAAGAAATCCGCTGTGTTTGATATGAAGAAACTTAATTGGATAAACGGTGAGTATATCAAGAACGCAAAGATCCCTGATTTGATCAGTTTACTAAGAAATTCAAAACTCAGCCATGAATTGCAGATAGATCTTTCATCATTTTCGGATGAATATCTTGAAAAGGTATTCAGTCTGATGAAGGAACGTATTTCGACTATTAATGAGATCCTGGAATATGGTCTTTACTTTTTTAAGGATCCTGCCGGATATGATGAAAAAGGGCTTATTAAACACTGGACTCCTGAAATTCGACCAATGTTTGAGAAATTTCACTCCGAACTTATCCGAACGGAGGATTGGACTTCACCCAGAATAGAGGAAATGCTGAGAGTTTTTGCAGAAAGTGAGGGTCAAAAAGCAGCACCATTCATTCACATCTTAAGGCTTTCGGTAACAGGCAGAACTGTCAGTCCGGGAATATTTGAAGTTCTGGATATTTTAGGTAAAGATACAGTATTACAGAGAATTACTGATTTTATGCAAAAAAATTAAATTTTATATTGTTTTTTTCCATTTCAATAGTTACATTTGCTTCAATCAAAGCGTTAACATTTAATTAACAAAACCTCTCCC
>CAZQYL010000477.1:0-1713 GCA_964597425.1 uncultured Ignavibacteriales bacterium
TACCAAGTACCAAGTACCTTTACAACTATGGACTATTGGCATATCCGGTAAATCCTGAATTAACAATTTATATATATGTATATTGATTGGCTTAGAGATTATTGTTTGGGGTTCCCGGGTGCGACCGAAGAGGTGCAGTGGGAAGATCATTTGCTGTTTAAAGTGGGCGGAAAAATATTTGTAATTGCTGCAATGAATAATGCCGCTGAGAATATTATGTCATTAAAAAGTGACCCTGAAGAATTTGATGAACTCGTTGAGATTGAGGGAGTGGTACCAGCACCATACCTTGCAAAAAGTAAATGGATAGCTGTAAAAAAGAACTGCAGGCTGAAACCCGGAGAGTTGAAAGCGCTTATTAAAACTTCGTATGAACTTGTATTTGACAAACTCCCCAAAAAAATAAAACAGTCTATTGATGCTGAATGAAGATGCAACCTGACATTTAATTGCTGATTTCCTTACCGGTTTTATAATCAATAAATTTTGAATCTTTGCCCGGTCTCTGCAGAAATGAAATTACATCTGTAATATCTTTTTGCTGAAGTGCTGTATTGCCTATCACGAAACCATTGATAGTGGTTTCGGCAATTGAATATTTCTTTCCATTGAAAGTAATCCCAAGTCCGTTTGTATTATTGAATTTCCCATCAACTGCGACTGAAATATGGCCGGGTGAATAAACCAGCAGGTAGTCAATTCCTGCCTGCTCTAATAACGATGCATAAAGAACTGTCAACCCGCTGCAGTCAGATACACCCGTCATCAGCACTTCATTGGGTCGCTTCAAAACTTCATACCCTCCGTAGGCTTCCTTTTGACTGAAAGAAATTGTTGAGGTCACAAAATCCAGTAAACTCTGGGCAGTTTCTTCTTTCGAAGAACCATCTTTTACTATCAATTTTACAAGGCGGGTCAAACTCTTTTCGCCGGGAACAGAAACAAATGCTCCGTGATTTGCAAGGTATTTGTTCTTTTTCACCTCGGGGTCATTCTTACCTCCGTATACAGAGATATCATCTGCGAAATCCGCCAGCTCATTTAATGATTGGGTATACTCAATTCCATTGCTGAGCTTAATTGTAATACTTCTTGCGCTATCCGGCTTAAAATCATTTTTTGGGAACCTGAAGAGCATTCTGCCTGTACCTTTGAGAGTGTATGAGCCCAGGAATACATCACCGTTTTGCTCAAAGCCGAATTCAACCGCGCTCCGGTCAATAGTAAGCTTACTCAGTGTTGTGCTGCTGTCATAATCTTTTTTGTTAATACTAAAGTAAAGGGTTTTTTCATCCATATCGTATAGCTTCAGGTCAGCTTCAGTGCCCGTTGCCTGCTGAACAAAATCTTTGTTCCTGAATAGCGGCTCAGACATATAACTTACCACAACATCGCGCAGGCGCTTGTTGTTATGTGTATCGGTCAGCTCATCAGTTTTTTGGCGGCAATCAAAACTAACGGCACTAAACAGCAGGAGGGCATAAATGAATAATTTATTTTTCAATATGCTGAACTATTTTTATCCAATATAAAAAGTATATATGAAATCTGAAATT
This sequence comes from uncultured Ignavibacteriales bacterium, assembly GCA_964597425.1. Lineage (GTDB taxonomy): Bacteria > Bacteroidota > Ignavibacteria > Tepidaquicellales > OLB5 > OLB5. The sequence continues at coordinate 1,557 of CAZQYL010000477.1, forward strand.
GATATATTGAAGCATTATGCTTTTTGCATTTAAACCGGAATAATTTAAGTAAGCGTTTCATAGTAAACTTTTCATTAAATTTGCAGACCGGTATGAATAATTCTGCTCCCGTAGTGTAATGGATAGCACGTCAGGTTCCGGTCCTGCCGGTGAGGGT
>CAZQYL010000478.1:0-1713 GCA_964597425.1 uncultured Ignavibacteriales bacterium
CCGGCACAGATACCCAAACATATGAACTATCCTGAATGCTGTTAAGCGAATCAGTTGCAGGGTTTACTTTCATAGCGTAATCAGGGAAGTACGAACCCATGGTCATAAAGTTGCAGCTTCTGGCATCATACCAAACCGCATAACCTGTTACCGGATTTGCTGTCATTCCGTCATAGTCACCTCTGTAACAATTATCATTTGCTCCGCAGGCGGGGCATGGGTAGGTGAAAGTAGCATTTGAAATTCTTTGATTCGGTGCAAATGTAGTTCCGCCTGTTGTTGAATAAGTACCCCATACTCCGGTTGTATAACTGGCGGGATTTTCGCGGGTATCATACCATTTAATATAAAGCTTGCCTGTTGTATTTTCACACCATATTGCAGGAAACCACTGGTCACTTAATTCAGGATTGGCATTATCATTAACGGTGATCTTCGAAGACCAGTTAGTTCCCTGGTCCGAGCTGTACTGCAGAATGATATCAGGCTTGTTTCCGTTGCCGGATGGTACGTTTGAAGCATACACCAGGTAAAGCCTGCCTCTATAGGGCCCGTTTGAATTGTCCATCGCTATCATAGGATAAGGCCTGGTTCTTGCATTATTTATTACTAATCTTCCCACTGTGTTCAATGTACCAACATAACCTGCAACATTTAACGCTGATGCTACTGTAAACGATGCGCCACCATCTGTTGAACGGTGAAATGTATAGTTGCACGCCGCAGTTGATCCTGTATTTGTAACGTATATTACGCATCCCCCGTTTGTAGAACCGTTAGGTCCGACGGCTATCATTGTTCCGGGGACAGTATTGCTTGAACTGTAAGTCTGTGCCCATGTTAAACCCATATCGGTGCTCCTTGAAAAATTACCCGGAGTAATAGCTGCATATAAGTAGTTCGCGTAAGGTCCGGTACCGGACATTTCTGCTGCTACAGTATTCCTGTCATTCCCTGAAACTGTAAAAATTGGTGCAGTCCAGCTGTTACCGTTTGTTGTGGATAAATATACATACTGATTGCTCACACCTGAAGCATAAACAAGTGTACCGTTTGCAAGGTAAGCTGTCCACGGATCACAGCAGGTCCCCGGCTGGTAACTGGGCTGATTTAAGGTCCACGTTAAGCCTCCATCCATCGTGTTTCTTGCGTTTTGCGGCGAAGCATTAGCTCCGACAAAAATCTGCAGCGGATTTAATGGATTAGTTGATACATGCTGCTCGGCAAAATCAACTCCGATGTTATGATTATCAAACCCGTTAACATCAGTTATCACATCCATTTCTGCATCCTGCTGGAAACCGTGAAAATGAGTTTTAGATTCCAAAGTCGGCTGATCGATATATGGATTGCTGTCATCTGAATTGTGGAAAATATCCTGAGCCTGAAAAAGCATTACTCCGGCAGCAGTTAGAAATCCTAAAAGCACAATTTTTGTAAAATTTTTCATTTGAAATAATTTAATTTATGAAATGAAATTTCTTTTTTAATATAGCGATAATTGAAAATTAAATAAAGGCTGTGAAAAGGTGAATTTGAATGAAATCGATTCTTCTGAATTATGCGAAAACGGAAGAATTTGTGGGAATAAAAAAGGCTTGCGGTAAAACAGCAAGCCTTTTTGAAAAAAATATTAATTTACTTATTACTTAACCAGGATCATCTTCTTTATGCTGGTGTAATCAGGTGTTTCAAGTTTATAGAAATAAACGC
>CAZQYL010000479.1:0-1711 GCA_964597425.1 uncultured Ignavibacteriales bacterium
TTACAATTTTATGGTGGCGGGTATAATTGTAAAACTCCTTTTCACTTGATGCAAGCGCAAGCATAAGCCTCCGGTCGGATTGCTCACCGATAATTGTTGATACTATCGATTTATACGCAGTACCTGCAAGCTGTTTTAAATTAAACCAGCTTACGGGAGGCAGAAATTTTATATTACCTATTTTTTCAAACATATTTCTTTGTCATTCCCGCGAAGGCGGGAATCCATTTTTACCTAGAAAGTTATTTAACGGAAATTACTCGGTTTCATTTCCTCAATATAAAAAATTCCGTCAGTGACATTTTTCCATACCCCTTTGAATTCACCTTTTGATTGCATATTAGAAATAAAATCCTCTTTTAACCATGTGGGGTTATTAAAATCTCTTAAATCAATATAAATATATTCGTTTCCAGCCTTATGAATAATATTTTCCAACGAATTATAATTGTGCTCAGGAATATTTTCAATATTCTGGTTTTCGATATTTCTTCTTTCTCCGGAATACTGAGTAAAGCCTATGGAATAAATGCTACTTCCAAGTGAATCGTAAAGTACATCACCCATTGTAATAGTTTTTTTATAAACCTCATTGATAAATTTATATTTTTCATCAACAGAAACCAGCTCACCCAGTCTCCTGAAATTATGAAAGCTGGCTGCCCATACAATAATTTTTCTTTTTTTATACTTGTTCTTGGAAAGCCAAACAAGATTATTGCCCATTTGGATATCTCTTCCGTTAAATTCGGAATTGATTATTGCTCCGTCCAGTCCATACGAAGTAAATCTTTTGTAAGTAGTTCTTACACCATATACAACATTTCGCCAGTATTCATAATTGTTATTGATTTTGGCAAGACTATCAAACTTATTACATACTTTATCTAGAAGTGATAAATTATAAGTAATATCTTCACTGTTTTTAATTTCTTCATCAAGACATGCTAACTTTTCAAACAGGCTATCTTCGTTTATGGTTAATAAATCAGGGACAAGATTCTTCATTTGTTCACAAAATACACTGCAATTATTATAACCGTCACCTGTAATCCGTGAATCAAAACCACTAAGCTCAAGCGGTCGAGAGGTAGTTAATGTACTTTGAAGATAATCGAGAAGTTCCTCACACTCTTTAGTGCCAACCCACATTGGGAAAACAGCCCTGCGGATCTCATCATAATATTTTCGGTTTTGTTTAATTCTATCCCACGCATATGTACAATCAAACAATCCGCTTTCAAATGCAAGAACATCAAAACCGGCCTCTTTGTATAGAAATTTTATTAATCTTGTTTTTGCGAGAAATGTTGAACCATCACCATGTGTCTGCTCTCCAAGCATGATTATCTGAACGGAATCCCGTTCAATTATCTTTTTGAGAAACTGAAGATCTGAGAAATCTTCATCTTTTGGATCAATAGTCTTTATGGTTTTTAATATAGGTTCAAGGGATTTACTCTTTTCAACAACTTCCTGACTTGTACAAGACAACTGTAAGAAAGCCGCTAATAATATTGAAAGGATATTTTTCATTCTTTTTGAAATTATTTCTTATTCACTATCATCACAAACTCAGAGCCGCCGCCGGGCATATGCTGATAGAAAAATTCATCCACCATTGCGCGGGCAATAAAAACTCCCCTCCCGTGCAGATCCAGTATATTTTCTTTATCGGTAGGATCAGGCAGGTTTTGTATATCAAAACCAT
>CAZQYL010000480.1:0-1705 GCA_964597425.1 uncultured Ignavibacteriales bacterium
TTCCGCGCAGGCTGATATTGTTATCCTGGTCAACAGTAACCGAAGGTATTTCTTTCAGCAGGTCAATAACAGAACTGCCCTGGTTAGTGATATTTTTACCTACATTAAAAACTTTTTTATCCGGGCGGAACTCTATCTGGCTTTTATCGCTTTCAACAACAATTTCATCTGTTGTAGTATTTCCTGAAGAAAGTTTTATGGGCTCCAGCGCAACTGAAAGATTGTTGGGGTTAATTGTAACTCCGCTGACTATTGAAAGATTATAACCGACAAGATTAGCCTTTAAATAATACCTTCCAAAGGGTACACTGCTTAATGTAAATTTGCCAGCTGCATCAGTCTGAATTCCTTTAACAAATGAAGAATCCTTAACCCTGTTAATTGTAATATCAGCGCCTTCTACGGGCATGCCGGTGGATTTATCTATTACTGAACCGGAAATTACTCCGGTTTCCTGTGCTCTTAGCTGGGATGTTACAAAACCTATTGCAAAAAATGCGGCAATTGTAAATACAAGTTTTAATAAAAAGCTTTTAAAAAATTTATTCATGATCCTTTTTAAGTTTATTGCGGTCTTATCACTATTATACTAACACAAATATAACTTTTAATGATTCAGTATGCTGTAAAAATATGTAAATATTGTGATATAAAGGTAATTTTGAGCTGAAAATCAGGTCTTAAACACAATTTCACTACAGCCTGAAAATTCTGCAAGTTCTTTCAGTTTTGAATGGTACTTCTCCGTAAAATCACTTCCCGGTTTAAAACCCTTTTCCCAAAACTCATTTATGATAATAAATTTTCCTGATTTTCTATCAGCCTTAGTATCAATTCTTCCGGCGAACTTATCGCCGTATAACACAGGTAAACAGAAATATCCATATTTTCTTTTTGGCGCGGGAACGTAACACTCAATTAAATAATCAAACCCGAAGAGGTCCTGCAATCGTTTTCTCTGAATTACCATATTATCAAACGGGGATAAGATGTGTACCCCGGTATCCGCTGAATAAGTAGAAAGTGAGCCTAATACTTTTTTTGTAGAATAATACTTTTCACCCTCAGTTTCTTTGATGTTAACCCCAACGATCTTTTTCTCTTCCAGAAGTCTATTGAGCGTATGTTTTGTTGCCGCGCGGTTGTGATGCCTTAAGTATGTGAGTTCTTTTTCTGATGAAATGCCGTTGGCATTTATTGATTTAAGTATTAAATGTTCCGAGAGTTCTTCATCTGAGGGAACTGTGAGAACAATATTCCCTGGCAGGGATCTCTCAGGTATATCATAAACTTTCTGAAAACTTTTTCTGGCCTTTGCAACAAGTCTGCCCGTATGAAAAAGATATTCAAGACCTTCTTTGGCGGGTTTCCAATCCCACCACAAGCCGCGTTTTTTTGTTTCTTCAAAATCACGTGATTGCAGGGGACCCTCGGCGTTTATCCTGTCAATTATCAGGTTCAGAAGTTTTTGATTTTTCCTTTCCCAGTCTTTGTACTTCCTTGCGTACATTTCTTTTCTGGGCAGGGTGAACCTGAAATGTTTCATCGGCATATATGCCGCTGCGTGATCCCAGAATTCAAATACTTTTTTATCCTTATCAATCAGTTCATCAAGCATTTCATTCCTGTATTCCGGCAAACGGGTCCACAGTACATGTTTATGCGCGCGTTCAACAATGGAGATTGTATCAATCTGTATATAACC
>CAZQYL010000481.1:0-1704 GCA_964597425.1 uncultured Ignavibacteriales bacterium
TTATAACAGTTTCAGGATTAAACGGATTCGGATAATTCTGAAACAGCCTGAAACCTCCCGGTGAGTTATTCAGAGGAGTTATACCGGTCGGTATGTGAGGCCATGAATCCTTAAATCCTCGGTAAGTGAATACACCGGGAGTATAAGAAGCCTCAAATACTTTAGTCCCGTCAGGCTTGACTTCAGTCACTGTGTTAACTGCCCCGCCCCAGGCAATAATTGTATTTCCGTTGGAAAGCCTCTGAACATTCCCGCCCCAGCTTGAAACTACCTGGGGATTCCTCTGGAACTGCCACACAAGTGAGGCTGTATGATTAACTTCATCCAGCGAGTATTCCACTGCCCTGGAATACTCAGGAAACCTGAAACTGCCGTTATCAAAAAAAGTAATATTACCGTTATTTATTCTGCGTATATCGTGCTGGTGGCTGAATCTCATTGTATCATTAAGTATTGAGAACATGTTATTCTTGCCGCCAAATCTCCATATTATTGCTCCTGTGGAGCGGTTGATCTTTGTGATCTCATCAATATGCCGTGAAGATATCAGAATATTGTTATCCTCATCCAGTTCTATTGCGTTCCCGTGAACATAATCAATAAGGGAATCTGTAAGGTCCTCCTGTGTGGCATCGGTAATCTGCATGTGGTCCCAGCTCCTCCATTGAAAGAGCACATTGTTCTGCTGGTCAATTTCCTGAATGATCAGGCCTATCACTGTCGCATCCTGATGACCACCCGGTACAATTAGGCTCATATCAACCGGCTCAGGGTCATAAGCCATCAGCAAAGCGTTACCGTTTGGAAGTAATTGCAGTTCATGCATATCAGTAGTGTATCCGTTGCCGCATTTATATGTATGTATAGTATCATATGTCCCGTTCATTTCAATAAATCTCGGCGGATCATTCGCAAAGAAAGTTAAATTACCGTTTGGCCGTTTTTTGAAATCAAAACCAACCGTGCTTCTTTGTTGTGACCAATACGCAGTACCGTTATTGTTCAATATGGAAATGAATGATGCTGCTGAAAAAGGTGCAAAAAACAATGATCCTGTTGCGGGTGAATTATTGATAGTTACAGTCAGAACCGGAAGGGGAGCCATCAAGTGCGGAACCTGGAATTTTAAACCGGTTTCTCTTTCAAGTCCTTTAACAGGGTCATAATTGATCTGTCGCGGTGAAGTACGAAATGTTATAATATACAATGAGGTGTTTTTCTTGCGGTATTCAGCCAGTTCACCAAGCAGTACAACTGTCACTTCTTCATTGTAACTGAACGGTACATTGGGTTTGAAAACAAGCTTTTTGCTGTTATCTATAAGCTTAATTTTGCCGCCATGAAATCCGCTGCCTGACCCTTTTACGATCAGAAGTTTTTCAGGGTTATCTGTAATTACTGAAATTGCTGAGGAGAATCCGAGGATTATGCTGTTTTCTGTATTAACCAAAACAGCGCCGTTTGTTGGATCAGTATAAATGATCTCATTTGAATAGATGAATAAACTTTGAAGCAGCAAAAAAGAAAAGAGATATTTCATATTTACGTTCTATCTTAAATGCTGCAAATTATCGGATAACTGATATTCTAACAAGCTAGAATTTAATTGATTAACTAATTGGATTTACTGTTGAGCTTAACTGATTCCGCCATGTTTAATCCAGTATAGGCAGGTAAGAAGGCATGTTTCATAATGTAAGAAAG
>CAZQYL010000482.1:0-1702 GCA_964597425.1 uncultured Ignavibacteriales bacterium
ATAATTATGATGTGGGGATATAAGAAGTTCAGATATGGCGGCGAGGTTGAAGAAGGCACTGGCATTGTTGCCCCGCCCAAGAAAGGCTTCTTTGGCGGCAAAAATACTAATACTGTGAAAAGTATGGCATCGGGTATTAACGTTGTTGATGTGGCAAGTATTGCTTCTAGTTTTTTGAGAAGATAATTAATTAAACAATAATTTTGGGGTCTCCGAATGGGATCCTTCCTGCCTGCCGTAACGGCAGTTCAGGCAGGCGTTTCGATCAGGATATAATATTATGGAAGATTTTAAATTAATAGCTGTAAAATGCAAATCATGCGATAGCGGGCTGACCGTTGAAATGAATGACAGCATTGTGTATTGCTCAAGCTGCGGTAACGGCTGGGAAATTGTTAACGATGAGCTGGTGCCGATGGAAGTAAACTTTGCTGCCCCCCTGGTTAAGGGTGATGGCGAGCTTGTTTACAAAGGCTTCTGGCTGGTTGATGCGTTTGTGAAAATACACTCCCGCGATTCATCCGGCGGGTGGATATCCAATCTTTTTGGCGGAGCCAATAAGACTGAAGGTGACGTTAAATTCTACGTTCCGGCATTCTGGATGCCGATAGAATCAGCAAAAAACATTGGGGTGAATTACACAATAAAGAACGCAGTACCTTCACCGCAAAAATATAATGTTAAGCTAACCGGATTCAATTTTTCGAAGGAAGATGCTAAGAAAATTGCAGAGTTCCTTTTCCTTTCAATTGAAGCGGAAAAAAACGATACTATCAGGAATATCAATTACGATATTAATGTGAAAAGCTACCAGGTACTCGGCGTTCCGTTTTACAAACAGCCTAACGGCAGGCTGAAGGATGCCATATTAGGGATAGAGGTGGCATAAAGAAGTCTACATTAGTAAAGATTTGGTTATCAACAACTCCAAACCTTTCAGGTTTCTAAAACCTGAACTTCAAATTAACTTTACTTCTAAAGAACCAAGAGAATATGATAAAAGAATGCATAAAAAAGATCCCAGGCACACAATTTTTTTGGAATAATATAAGAAAAATAAGATTTTTGTTTGATTTTTCTGATACCGAGAATGTATTTACAAAAATATACAAATCAAACAGTTGGAAGGGTGTGAATTCAATTTCAGGACCTGGATCAGATAATACTCAGACTGAACATATAACCAAGGTTTTACCTGAACTCTTTTGTGATTTAGGAATAAAGAGTTTACTTGATATTCCTTGTGGCGATTTCAACTGGATGAGAAATGTTGACTTATCAAGTATTCATTATATTGGCGGTGATATAGTTGAGGAAATTATTGCAAAGAACAAAGAACAATTCCAAAATAAAGACCTGCAATTCGAAAAATTGAACCTCTTAATTGATAATTTACCGAAAGTTGATATGATAATGTGCAGAGATTGCTTAGTGCATTTTTCATATAAAGATATTTTCGTTGCTCTCAAGAACATTTGTAATAGTGAATCTACATATTTCTTGTCCACAATTTTCACAAATCAAAAAAGTAATCATAATATTGTCACAGGAGAGTGGAGACCACTGAATTTGACACTTCCTCCCTTTAATCTTCCGTTGCCGTTAAACTGTATAAACGAAAAATGTACTGAGGGAAATGGACTGTATTCTGACAAATCTTTGGGATTATGGAAAATTTCGGATATCTCTGCTGCATTAAGAG
>CAZQYL010000483.1:0-1686 GCA_964597425.1 uncultured Ignavibacteriales bacterium
GCACTGAGGCATTTTCAGCAATTTGCCGCTCTGCCGGTATGAACTCAAGGTCATTGCCAATACCCTCAACTGAAACGCTAAAGGCTGGCAGGGGAAATACAACATGTAAGGAGTGCCTGCCGTTCATTCTGACTACCGGTTCACTGGTTGAATACTGGAGGAATAAAGATAGTAATGGGAATGGACAGCCGTTAAAAAATTCCGTTGATACACGGAAAAACGGGAAGAAGGTACTTTTCTTTATGCCCCATGGTTACGGTCCCTGCAGACAGGGTCAGTATTATATTTCGCTCAAAGATATAATCAGTAACCTGAAACTTAAAGATATCGGTATTCTTTCAATGGACGATGAAGCATCTTTTGAAGATCTTGGAACAGATTTTTTCATCAAAGGGTGGCTTGCAATATCAATAGCTGATGTTATTCATGATATTGAAAGTGTTATTCATACTCTTGCGGTTGATAGGTCAGGAGCGTTACAGATACTTAACGATGAATGTAAGAAGATCCTTATATCATTGGAAAATGAGAACCGAAAAGGGATATTCAGGCAGCTGAAAGAGGCAGCAAAGGAAATATCTGCCATTAAACTTAAGATGTCTGTGGAAGATGCCAAAGTGATTTCATTGATCGGGGAAATTTATGTTCGAAGGGAAGAGTTTTCGCGTGGTGAACTTGTGGAAACGCTGGTTGCAAACGGATTTGTTGTCAGAACCGCGCCGATCTCTGAATATGTGTATTACAGCAATTACCTGATAAAAAAGGGAATCATAGAAGGTAACAGTCTAAAAGACAGGCTTCAGATCACAATTAAGGATAAGTACCAGAGATATTACGAACGTAAGATAAAGAACATTTTTTCTGTAACAGGATTGTATAAGGCTGAAATGGTTGATATAGAAAAGACAGTTGATTATGCCAAAGATCTCATTTCAGAAAAACTGGTAGGAGAAACAATTTTAACCACAGGCCTGGCATTACGCGATATTCTTGATAATGCCTGCGGTGTAATTTCAATTGGACCGTTTAACTGTATGCCCAGCCGGCTGTCAGAAGCTATCCTAAATAAGGAAATGACACTTGAAGGAAAATACAGGAACGGTAATTTAAAGCGTAACGGATATCCTGAAGAAATTTCATCTTTGCCGTTTTTATATATTGAAACCGACGGAAACCCATTTCCGCAGATAACGCAATCACGCCTCGAGATATTTATGATGCAGGCAGAAAAGCTTCACAGGGCAATCAGTTTACATAAACATGATTAAGAGTAGCAGTTGAAGTTGATTGACTTTTAAAGAGCGGGATACAGCGCTTTTTTTATATTGCAAATGGCATCACTTTTCGTGGAGTTTAATTTGTGATATTCAGGGCGGGCGAGTGACTCTGCTTTAGCAGGGAAGTCCCGCTGAAAGCGGGATTAACCAATACAAAAAGCAGTACAAAGTACTGCTTTTTGTAGCGCGTACGGGGATCGAACCCGTACTCTCCGCCTTGAGAGGGCGGCGTGTTAACCAATTACACCAACGCGCCTTTTACACAGCAAATATAAATATATCCCAATTAAACAGATAGGAAAAAAGGAAATAGATTTTCTATCTGAAATGTATCAATTTAATCTCATTCTTGCATCAAGAATACAGCATTTTTCCTTTTCATCAAAGAATACAAAAGGATTCAGGTCAA
>CAZQYL010000484.1:0-1659 GCA_964597425.1 uncultured Ignavibacteriales bacterium
TGTAAGGGTATAAATTTGTCAAATTAGCTTCTGCTTTTTATTGTTAATTGTTCATTGTTAATTGTTCATTGAATTCAGTATCCCTCCGAATCCTCAGTAATAACAACCTTGCCCCTGAAAGTATAGAACAGATAACCGAAGTATCCCAAAGCAAGTATCATTCCAATTACCCACCAAATCAGTCCAACCTGTAAACCATAACTTCCGGCGCTTGAATTTGTGATCGTAAGGCTGTAAGCCGGGTTTATGGATGAATGCAGCAGCGTGGGGTAGAGCCCGAAAGCAGTACCGGACATCATCCCAAGAATAAATACCGCAGATGACAGAAAAGCTTTCCCGTCGGAATCTTTGCTTCTGAAGTAGAACATGCCCGCAAGTCCAGCCATACCAGTTAACGGAAAAATGAATCCCCAAACATGATCAAAATAGTTGTTCCAAAGTTCGGGCCTGATATAAGTTGTCGCGGCAAACATTACAATAGATAACAATATCACCAATGGATTGATTTTTTTAGAAATTATCCTTGCCCTCAATTGAAGTTCACCCGTGGTTTTCATTGAAATGAAATTAGCACCATGTACCATAAGTGTTGCAACCGCAACTACTGACATTAATACAGTGAACCAGTCAAGTATGCCGGAATAGGGGACAACAGTGAAAGTTGTCCACAATGCTTCGAAGAAGTAACCGTTTGCTTCCAGCGGTACGCCGCGGATAATGTTGCCAAGCGCCGCCCCAAAGAATACTACAAGCAGTAAACTTGAAATCGAGAATACAACATCCCAGAATGATTTCCAAAGTTTGTTATCAACATGTTTCCGAAGCTCGATACCCAATGCCCTGCCTATCAACAACCAGAGTACAATTGTTAATGGCAGGTAAAATCCGCTGAAGCTTGATGCGTAGAGTTTTGGGAATGCGAAAAACAGCGAGCCGCCTGCGGCTATCAGCCATACTTCGTTACCATCCCACACCGGACCTATTGAGTTCAGCAGCGTTCTGCGTTCATTATCATTTTTGGCTGAATTAAGATAGAACATACCCGTGCCAAGATCAAATCCGTCAAGTATCACGTACATGATTATCATAAATGCCAGCGCTATGAACCAGAATGTTTCCAAATTTCCTCATCCCCTCGAAAGAGGGGATCTCTTCTTAAAATTATTAATTTAAATTATCAGAATCCTGCAATTAATGATCTTTCAACCCTCCCATTGTGGAGGGAAATCGCACCTATGGTGCGATGGGTGGGGTCTTTTTCTTCACATGATCAGGTCCTTCGTTAATTTCTTTAAGTACCAGAATGATAAACAATAGCCCAACCATTAAATATATCCCTGCAAAACCAAGTGTTGTGAATAATGCGTTACCGGAGCTTACATTGCTTGAAAATCCATCGGCAGTTTTAAGGAGTCCGTATATCAGCCAGGGCTGCCTTCCAAGCTCGGCAGTCATCCAGCCTGTTGTGTTTGCAATGTAGGGGAAAGGAAATGCAAGCATCAGTATCCATAAATACCATCTTGCAGTAAATACTTTTTTACGCCATAGCAGAAATACACCAAGCATTGTAATTGCTATGAATATTGTACCAAGTCCGACCATTATATGATAACTGTAATACAACAATGGAATATTATCCGGCCACAATTCACGGGGATA
>CAZQYL010000485.1:0-1655 GCA_964597425.1 uncultured Ignavibacteriales bacterium
TGACTTTTGCAGCTGATTATACATTTATCCAGGGCTCCAAAATAGAAGGTCAATCTGATCAGCACCGGTTTAACTTTGGTATTCAGTATCCGCTGAATAAGTATTGGACAATCAGGGGTGGATTCTTTAATACTCCGGAACCAAGAGACCTGAATTCCAATTACGGCAACCTGCAGGAATCGTACAGCCAATTATTCCTGACAGCAGGTGCAAGCGTTAAATCTGATATAGCTGTATTCACATTGGCTGTTATGGATAGCCATATTTCATCTGCAACATTAAAATATACATTTATAAACTGCGGACTTTCACTAAACTTCTAAAGAACATGAAGACAATCCTTTTTATATTATTATCTTTTTCATCTCTTCTTTACTCTCAAACAGTTAGAGAAATTGATGATTTTGTACTTAGTCCATCCAGTGATTTTTACTCAAACAATTACCTTTATGGTTCAAATACCGGTAAAGGTAACACAGGCATTGGGAGCGAGAATGAATTCTCAGCAGTATTACTTAATCCGGCTGCTGTAAAACTGAAGAATAAAATTACAGTATGTCTTCAGTATACATTCAAAACTAACAATCGGGTTACATTCAGTAATACTTTCGGCTCAAATGGATATGACCTGAAACATAAACCAAACAGTTTCTCCGGTGGAATAGCTCTAAAAATAAATAATTTGATTTCTGCAGGGATTCTTTACAGCAACACCAATAATTTAAGGTATGACTTTTCGGATAATTCTCTTTCACACGATGAATTATCATTCAACCTTAATATTCATTCTATTGCATTACCCATAATATTCAATTATAGCAATATCGGGTTCGGAACGACACTATTCTATAATTTGTACAGAAATGATATGACAGGAGTTACAACAATCGAAGATCCTGCGATTCCTCATGACGTAACTGACTCATTCGAAAGGCTAAATGTACAAGTTGGTTTGTTTTACAAACCCGTAAAGACCTTTTCGGCGGGCTTAACATTCACTCCCGGATTCAAATCTGACATCACTTCTTCAGAGAATCATTCAATATCTCCAAGTTTTAAGCAAGTTTCCAGGCAGCCGTTCAAAGTAACAGTCGGCGTTAATTTCCTGACTATGAATAACAAATTAAGCCTGGCTTTCGACTACAATTTCCAGAGAACATCTGAAATGACCGGTTACCTCGATAAAAATGATTTCAACTTTGGAGGTGAGTATTTTCTGAACAAAAAACTGACAATAAGAACAGGCTTCTTTACTTCATTTGATATCCGGGATTTCCATAACGATGAGGTTGGCTTCCCAGGAAGCGAAGGAGATTTCACACAATATTTTTTAACAGGCGGGTTTACATATAAACTTAAGAATGTTGACCTTTCTTTATCCGTTATGGATAGTCACATATCACCCGGTACTATAAAACTATTTATGGTGAATACAGCCCTGGTTTTTAATTTTTAGGTTCATTTCATAACGCTTTTCATTGCTTCAATTATCTCTGGGTTTGGCAGACCCTGCTGCTGGTTCACAAGCATCACAAAATGATCTGCCGAGAGCTCTTCGGCGTGGAAATTGTAATCGGTATTTCTGCCGGTCTGCTCGTAAAAATCTTTCACTTCTTTGAATTTAAGTATAAGTGGTTTACCATTCTGGTAGACCA
>CAZQYL010000486.1:0-1647 GCA_964597425.1 uncultured Ignavibacteriales bacterium
TGGTATCCTTTTCAAGCAGCTCCCTGAACTGCCTTGCGGGAATAAGTATCACGCGTGTATCATCTTCAAGTGCCATAGCGTTTGCCGGGTAGCGGAAGCTGTCTTCAAAGATCTCGTTGAAATTTTCAAACAGTGGTACTTCAGCAAATGTGTTGTATGGTGAGATCAGGTGAAGAATATGTTCTTTGGCATCCTTGGATATTTTATATATTTTTACCAGACCGGTAACCGTTATATAAAAACCAAGATACGGCTCTGTATCAAAAAAAATGATGTCACCTTTATTGAAAGTTTTTTGTTTTACTATTTTAGAAAGTGTCTCAAGTTCAGTTTCATCAAGACCTGAAAATATGTAAACTCTCTTTAAATTATCGCTTAACATTAATTACGGTTACTTCTCTTTTAAGTTTTTTATCTATTACAGTTACAAAGTTACACAAATATATTTTTCTAAAAAAATATAACGTATTATAGTAGTATATTACAGCTAATGATAGGATTTAGATAAATATTGCATAATTCATAATTTATGTAGAAATTTCAGTTATTAAAATGGAAGAACTGAAGAAAAATATTACGAAAACACTGCTGTATTATGACATTTTCTCTCATCCGCTCAAAACGGATGAGATATTTTCATTTCTTCCGCGCAATTCCATTGCCAAAAAGGATGTCGAAAATTTCCTGAAGGAAACCGCATCAAAGGAAAATGCTCCTTTTGCTGAAAAAGACGGGTATTACTACATAAAGCCCGGTGAAGAAAATGTTACGCGGCGGATCGAAAAGGAAAATTATTCGCTTAAAATGTGGAAGCGCGCTGCACTGGTAACTCACCTGATAAAACGTTTTCCTTTTGTAAGGGCTGTACTCGTTACAGGAAGCCTATCAAAAAATTCCAGCGACCATACAAGCGATCTTGACTTCATGTTAATTACCGCAAAAAATCGTTTATGGATATCGCGGAGCATGTTAATGCTCTTTAAAAAAATATTTTTCTTAAACAGTTATAAGTTCTTTTGTATAAATTATTATATCACTGAAGATAATCTTGTTATCACCGAGCGAAACATTTTTACTGCCACAGAAATTGCTACCATTAAAGCTACTTATAATACTGAATTGCTTAACGAATTCATAAAGCAAAACGATTGGGTGAAGGAATACTTCCCGAATTATGTTTTATGTGATCCGATGCTGCACACAAGCGGATGCAAAGTAAATAACCGCAAAAGCAAAATACAGCGGTTAATTGAATTTTTTATGCCGGGAAAATTTGCTGCTGCAATTGATAGAAAACTTATGTGCATGACCCGCAAACACTGGAAAAAACGATACCCGCAGCTTCCCGATAGTGAGCGCAACCATATGTTCAAATCAACCGAAAATGTTTCCAAAACGCATCCCGGCAACATGCAGAAAAAAATACTCAGCATGTACAACCAAAAACTGCAGGAATTTAATCTGGAAACAGGAAGTTAAATATATTACCCATTCACAGTTCAACATTAAAACCAATTAGCCAATTGACCGATATCCTTTTTGCAAATACGTACTTTTTAAAACATGACCTGAAGGAATACCGCAACATGAACCTTTATGCGCCTTTAGGCACGCTGTATGCTGCCGCATACGTGATGCAGAAAGGTT
>CAZQYL010000487.1:0-1645 GCA_964597425.1 uncultured Ignavibacteriales bacterium
CTTGATTGCCCCATTTGCGATGAAGCAGGTGAGTGCAAACTTCAGGATTACGCTTACAAGTACAGCATTGGCAAATCAAGGTTTGATGAAGAAAAGAATCACAAAGATAAACGCGTTGAACTGGGTCCGCATGTTATGTTTGACCAGGAGCGCTGCATAAGCTGCTCGCGCTGTATAAGGTATTGCGAAGAAGTTGTGGGTGACCCGCAGTTAACATTTGTAAACCGCGGAGAAAAAGTTACCATTGAGACTTTCCCCGGCAAACAGCTTGATAACCCGTACTCAATGAATGTGATCGAACTTTGCCCTGTAGGCGCATTAACCTCCCGCGATTTCCGCTTCCGCGCTAGAGTTTGGGATATGAGCCATACTGATAGCATCTGCACAGGATGTGCAAGAGGCTGCAACATGGAAGTTTGGGTGAGAGATAATATAATAAAAAGATTAACCCCCCGCGAAAATATGGATGTGAACCAGTACTGGATGTGCGATTACGGCAGGCTGAATACTTATAAGTTCGTTAACGATGAAACAACAAGGGTTAAATCCCCGATGATGCGCGAAGAAGATGTTTCGCAGGATGCAGGCGGTTTGAAGGATTGCGATTGGGATGATGCTATTGCAAGAGTGATCTCAGAAGTGAAAAATTATAAAGCTGATGAAATTGCATTCATCGCTTCGCCGTACTCAACACTTGAAGATAACTTTGTGCTTCAGCGTTTTGCAAAAGAAATTGTCGGCACTGATAATATTGTGTACATTCCCAATATTGAAGGTGAAGATGAAAAACTGCTGCTCAGGGCTGATAAAACTCCAAATGCAAACGGATTGAAGCTGCTTGGTATTGACCCGATCAATACTAAATTCATAGATAAGATCCTGAACAAGCAGTTCAAAATGGTTTACATTATGAATGACAGTTTAGGCAGACTTGAAAGAACCGAAGAAATTGCCAAATCAATTGAAATTGCAGTACTGCATATTAGCAATTTTTATGAGCAGAGCCACAAGGCTACAGTTGTGCTTCCTGCTGCAACATACGCGGAAATTAACGGTACATTTGTGAACTTCCAGAACAGGATACAGCGCATAAAACCAGCTGCAGCAACGCTTGAGCAGGAAAGATTGCCCGGTGATTTTGCCGTAAGCAGGCTTGATAAGTTCGGCTCACATAATGACAGGTGGACAAAAGGAACCCGTTTTAACGCCCGCCCGGCATGGAAAGTAATTTCACAGATGGCTAAGGTGCTTGGCAGTGAGTTTGGGTATGATAACACCGAAGAAGTTTTCGATGATATGGCGTCAAAAATTCCTGCCTTAGCAGGCATGAGCTATGAGGTCATTGGCACACACGGCGCAGTTGTAGGGCAGACCGAAGAAGTTGCCGTGTGATCTCTCACTAGGGCCTCGAAGACACAAAATCATTTTGCATATAGAATAATTGTAAGGGTTCAGTATTGAACCCTTCTTGATTTAAGTTAAGAATTGAACCTGAAATCTAAGTTAAAGGCACTCAGTTGGATATAAAACAATACGTAACGGATAAAATAAAAAATGCGCTTGGCTCGCTTGGAGTCCCGGAGTCATCCGTAATTCTTGAAAGACCGAAGGATTCTTCGCATGGTGATATTTCATGCAATGCGGC
>CAZQYL010000488.1:0-1640 GCA_964597425.1 uncultured Ignavibacteriales bacterium
GATAAAATTAAAAACAATACAATACTCTATGTGAGCGGTGAAGAATCACCCAAGCAGATAAAGCTGCGCTGTGAAAGGCTTGGTTTTGCGCATGACGAGTTCTACATACTTTCTGAAACAAGCCTTGAAATTATAGCTGCAATTGTTGATAAACTTAAGCCCGATATTGTAATCATTGATTCCATACAAACCATATACCGCAATGAGCTTGAGTCAAGCCCCGGAAGTGTTTCGCAATTACGCGAATCAACTGCTGCTGTAATACAGATAGCCAAAGCAAAGAATATTTCTTTTTTCTTAATTGGCCATATAACCAAGGAAGGATTTATTGCAGGTCCCAAAGTACTTGAACATATGGTTGATACTGTTCTGCAGTTTGAAGGCGAAAGAACGCACGCTTACCGTGTACTAAGGGCTATAAAGAACAGGTTTGGCTCCACCAATGAAATCGGTATATTCGAAATGACTGGAACCGGGTTGGTTGAGGTGAGGAACCCGAGTGAAGTATTTCTTTCGCAGCGCTCAAAAGGTATCTCCGGGAGCACGGTATCCGCCAGCATGGAAGGAACCCGTCCGATACTAATAGAAGTGCAGGCGCTGGTTTCCTCTTCGGGGTATTCAGTACCCCAACGGACTGCAACAGGTTTTGATTACAAAAGACTGGCAATCCTGATAGCAGTGCTTGAAAAGAAAATAGGGATACACCTTTCAAAATTTGATGTTTTTATCAATATTGCCGGCGGTATAAAAATTGATGAACCTTCAATTGATCTGGCAGCGGCTATCAGTATCTGCTCAAGCTTTAAGGATACTTCAATCGATCATGATATGCTCATACTTGGTGAAATAGGCTTGAGCGGCGAGATTCGCGGTATCAGCTTCGCTGAGCGCAGGATCCAGGAAGCTATTAAGCTTGGATTTAAAAAAGTTGTGCTGCCTAAGGGAAACATGAAGAATTTCAAGCCTTCAAAAGAAATCGAGTACATTCCCGTCGAAAGCATACAGGATGCAATCCGTTTAATTTTATAATCAAATTTATATGCCCATCCAAAAGTGAATATAGAGTTCCTTAAAAAATTAAAACAAAAACTCCAGGT
This sequence comes from uncultured Ignavibacteriales bacterium, assembly GCA_964597425.1. Lineage (GTDB taxonomy): Bacteria > Bacteroidota > Ignavibacteria > Tepidaquicellales > OLB5 > OLB5. Next base: position 1,098 of record CAZQYL010000488.1, read on the forward strand.
CGGTAACACCCGTTCCATTCATTTAAATTCTTACCCGGGCAGACTTGCTGCAAGGCTTGATCTGCATGAGCTGAACTTCATAAGACAAAACCTGCCAAATGATTTTCTGAAAAAATTACTGAACAACCATTCTTTTGAATTTAAGTTTAAGATTGAACAAACAGGTAACCCTCAGCAATCCCAAAGTTCAGTTTCCGGAAATTCCGAACAGGGCGAACCTTCCCCGGAACATGCAAATACATCTGTTCAAGCTATACCTGCTGAAAACAAGGATACTGCTCTTAAACAGAATCTTATCTCAAAGAGGTTATCTTCAATTTATTACGAAAATGAAGATACTTATCTTGAGCATGGAATTAAGACTTTCGGCTTCGGGTATCCTACTCTGATTTACCGCACAAAAAACGACCCTGATAAAATTTTAAGCGCACCTGTTTTTATCTGGATGCTGGAGCTTACCCGCGATAAGAATGAATGGATAATATCCAGAGATGAAGAGCAGGGGATTTCGATCAATGATGTATTGCTTAATTACCTGGAAAC
>CAZQYL010000489.1:0-1639 GCA_964597425.1 uncultured Ignavibacteriales bacterium
CGTATTTATCGTTTCCTTCTTTTACTACTTCAAAGAATGCTTCCTGCATCTGTTTGGTAACTTTGCCGGGCATTCCGTTGCCAACTATCATCTTATCAACTGAACGGATTGGTGTAATTTCAGCAGCCGTACCGCAGAAGAAAACTTCATCTGCCATATAGAGCATTTCTCTCATTAAACTGCCTTCTTTTACTTCAAAGCCCATATCCTTGGCCAGTGTCATTATCGATTTCCTTGTGATACCGCTCAGTATTCCGTTATGAATACCGGGTGTGTAAAGAATGCCATCCTGAACAAGGAACATATTCTCGCCGGAACCTTCGCCGATATAGCCGTTAACATCAAGGGCAATACCTTCTGAAAATCCGTTAACAATAGCTTCCATCTTTATAAGCTGACTGTTCATGTAAGCGCCGCCTATTTTAGCCATCGTAGGCGTTGTATCAGGTGTGCTTCTCCTCCATGAGGATACACATACATCAATACCGCTTTCATGGGCGCCTTGCCCTAAGTATGAGCCCCATTCATATGCTGCAATGGTCAGCTCAACCGGGTTTTTTAAGGGATTCACATTCAGGTCTTCATATCCTCTGTAAGCAATAGGCCTGATGTAACAGTTTTCAAGCTCGTTTATCTTAATTGTATCTACAATTGCCTCAAAAATATCATCATATGAAAAGGGAATTTCAGCCCTGAACACTCTTGCGGAATGGATGAGTCTTTTTACATGGTCACCAAGCCTGAATACAGCAGGACCCTGTTTGGTTTTGTAGCATCTTATACCTTCAAAGAACGATGAACCGTAATGTAAAACATGTGAGAGTACATGAACCTTTGCATCATCCCAATTGACGTGCTTGCCATTCATCCATATTTTTTCAACTTTTTTTACCGGCATAACTCAAAATTTTAAAAGTTATTAAATTAGATCTTTCCTGTAAATCCTGTACGTTTTGTATATGTGCGCTCCTAATTTTTCGGCTGTCATTCTCATCGGCATATTATCTTCCAGAACCCAGGATATTTCAGCGCCCGTGTACCCGTTCTTGTTGCCATTTTTTATGACCTCAAGATAGAATACTGAATCGATAGCTTTTTTCTGGTATTCAGGTTTAACACCCATTATTATTACTCTAAGAAAATCAATTTTCTTCTTCTGTGTCAGTATCTTAAGGAAACCGAATGGAAGCAGTCTTCCGTTCATTTTCTTTAACACCTGGTTAAAATCAGGTAATGCAAGTGAAAAACCTGCAGGTTTTCCTGCAACTTCAGCAAACATCACCAGGTCAGGGTCAACAACCATTTTAAGTGACTCGGCAAGGTAATCAAACTCTGCCGTGGTTATTGGTACAAATCCCCAGTTACTTTCCCATGCGCTGTTGTAGATCTCTTCAATTCTTCTAACCTCATTTTTGAGGTCTTTCATATTGAGATTATGTGTCGTAATATCAGAACGTTTCTTGATGAGATCGCTCATTCTTTCGAGTTTTGCCATCATTTTCGTATCGTTTATCACGCTTGCCGGAATGTAATAAGCATACAGGTCTTTAGCCTTTTCAAATCCAAAATTCTCTATCATTTTGATATAGCGTTTTGGATTGTAAGTCATTAAAAATACGGGAGATGAGTCAAACCCATC
>CAZQYL010000490.1:0-1637 GCA_964597425.1 uncultured Ignavibacteriales bacterium
GTTGCTTTTGAGCAATGGCGCAAATTTTTAAGTTTTGCATATGGTACATTTGACGGGGATGAGAGTCATTTCCTGATACACACTTATTTAAGTATATTCGCAAAAATGCTTGCTTATTCAGTCGTTTCAAATAATGATTTTATTGATGATGACAAAATGAAAGGAATCATTGACGGTAGTACATTTAATGGATATAATCTCAGAAATTTTGTTGATAACGATTTTTTTCACTGGGTAAAAAGTGACCGAAATTTCAAGAAACTGAAGAAAGTATTTCGACTGATAGCACAGGAGATAGCTGCATATGATTTTTCAGAAGTTGATGAAGATATTTTGAAGGGTGTATATCAGGAATTAATAGACCTCGACACTCGTCATGCTTTAGGTGAATACTATACCCCTGACTGGCTGTGTGAACGGATCGTTAATGAGTTTGAATTTAAATCACATGAAAGATTGCTTGATCCTGCTTGTGGGAGTGGTTCATTTCTTCGTGCTGCTGTACACCGAATAAGAGCATTGAACCCAACTATGACAGTTGAAGAAATAAACAATAATATTTATGGAATAGATATCCATCCCCTGTCAGTTCAGATAGCCAAAACCACCATGCTTCTCGCTCTTGGTAAAGATATTATAAAGTCAAAGAAACCCGTTCATTTAAATATAATTCTTGCAAACACCCTGCTTGCACCGGACGGTGTTGAAAGTCTTTTCGGTACCGAATTCGAAATGGTAATAGATAAAGATAAACTTATTCTGAATTCCCGGGTATTAGAAGATTTTAAACTCTTCGATGAAGCGCTTGAAGTATGCGATGAACTTGCTGAACAGACAATGAATGCTCAGGTCGTGAAAAGTGAAGTGTTTTTAAACATTCTTCAAAAGAGGTATAATAAGGAATCAGTAAACAAATTTGTTGCCGAACAGTTCTACAAAATTTACTTGAGTTTTATTAATGTAAGAGAGCAAGGCAGAAACGGTATTTGGAAGTTTATTATTCAAAACTTATACAAACCTTATTTCCTTTCCGGTTCCTTTGACTATGTTGTAGGGAATCCACCCTGGTTTACTTACAGTTCTATAAAAAATGAAGAATACCAAAATGAGTTGAATCACCTGGCTGAAAAATACTTTCTGAAACCGGACAGGTCAGCCAATTTTCCACATATAGAGATAGCAGCGATTTTTTTGTCTCATTGTAGCAGTTATTTCCTTAAAAACAGTGGCAAACTTTCATTTGTTGTTCCCCGCAGTTTTTTCAATGCTGACCATCACGACAATACCAGGAGTGGCAAAGCAGAAGGTTTTATAACCGAGAGAATATGGGACCTTGAAGATGTAACTCCTTTATTTCGAATCCCCAGTGCAGTATTATTTGCCAAGCGTGCAAACAACGGAATGAAGCGATCTTTACCAAAAACCGGAATTGAAGGTCTCAAATTTATTGGGAAACTTTCCGCCCATAACTGCAATTTAATTACTGCTTCACATGCTTTAACCGAAAGTGAAACTTTATGGTTTTATTCTAAGCAAGGTAGATCTTCTGCTTTTTCATCTCAGCAGCAGAAGAAAGAGCAAACGAAGGTAAATCCTTACATAAATGAATTTAAGCAGGGAGCCACTATTGTCCCTCG
>CAZQYL010000491.1:0-1637 GCA_964597425.1 uncultured Ignavibacteriales bacterium
CGATATTGTATGAGCTTGATAATGATTTGAATATAGTTTCGAAGAAAGAACTGTAATTTTCTTTTAACCGCTTAGAGCATATTGGGATATACTTATTTTAACAATTAGCGGGGTTGCACAGAATTATTCCTTGCGAAATTGGAGGTTGTGTCTATTATATATAAGTAACATTTATAAAATAAACCGCCAAGGGCGCAAAGGGATAAATATATGACTGAAAATGAAATCGGAAAAATTATAGTCGATTCAGCACTTGAAGTTCATAAGGCACTGGGTCCGGGACTCTTAGAATCAACATATGAGTCCTGCTTAAAATATGAACTGAAATTAAGAAATCTGGATGCAATATCTCAAAAAGAGCTGCCTGTTGTTTACAAAGGTCTAACAATGGAAAAAGCATACAGGCTTGATTTACTGATTGAAAATAAAGTAATTGTAGAGATAAAATCTGTTGAGACCTTAAATAATATTCATATGGCACAGGTTATTTCATATCTGAAATTGAGTGACATAAAGTTAGGCTATCTCATTAATTTTAATGTTAAATTAATAAAAGACGGAATTAAAAGAATTGTTAACAATTTACCCGAAGAATAATATTATCTTTGCGGTCTTAGCGGTTTGAATTATATGACAGAATTCGATAAAGCAATAGAAATAGTCCATGAATTTGTGAAGAACGAAAGCCTTCGCAAGCATATGTATGCCGTTGCAGAAGCAATGCGCCAATATGCCCGCAAGTACGGCGAAGATGAAGATAAATGGGCATCGGTCGGGCTGCTGCATGATTTTGACTGGGAGATTCACCCCACAGCAGATGAACACCCTGTAAAAGGCAGCGCAATTTTAAAAGAGCGCGGTTACAGCGATGAAATTGTGCGCGCGATACTTTCACATGCTGACTACACCGGGTTTGAAAGAATTTCCCTGATGGAAAAGACTCTCTTCGCGGTAGATGAACTTTCGGGCTTTATTGTAGCCTGCGCGCTTGTGCAGCCCACAAAAAAACTTGCTGATGTTAAAACGGAATCGGTTGTAAAAAAACTGAAGAAGAAAGAATTCGCCCGCAACGTGAACCGTGATGATATAATAAACGGAGCGTTGGGACTTGGTGTACCGCTTGAAGAACACATTGAATTTACAAAGAATGCAATTATTGGTATTGCCGATAAGATGGGAATGTGATGGCTGTATGTTAAGAGTTACAAGTTGCAGGTAAAATATCTCTGATCAACAGGATGTCCGAAGAAATTAAAATAGACGAAAATCTCACCAAAGCGGAGCGGTATGAACAGCTGCTGCCGCAGATCAAAGCGTTGATCGCAGATGAAACGGATACTGTTGCGAATCTTGCCAATATATGTGCTGTGTTAAAGTATAATATGCCGGGATTCTTCTGGGTTGGGTTTTATTCTATTAAAGGTAATGAGCTTGTTTTGGGTCCGTACCAGGGACCCCTTGCATGCACCAGAATTCAGTTGGGTAAAGGTGTATGCGGCGCAGCCGCTTTGCGGCGTGAAACGATAATAGTACCCGATGTTGATAAATTCCCGGGGCACATTGCCTGCAGCAGTCTATCTAAAAGTGAAATTGTGATTCCTTTGTATAATGGTGATGATGTAGTTGGAGTGCTTGAT
>CAZQYL010000492.1:0-1609 GCA_964597425.1 uncultured Ignavibacteriales bacterium
GCTCATTAAAAGAAGCTGAAACGGGCCGTGGATTTACATTCACTATAATAGATAATGCCACGGGCAAGATGCGGGGCGGAACAAGTTTCCTTGATATTCAGCCTGCATCACGCTCACTTGAAATTGGCAGAACGTGGCTGGCAAAAGAACTGCACGGCACAGGGTTTAACGCTGAGTGCAAATTCCTGTTATTGCGATATTGCTTCGAAGAACTGAAACTCATACGGGTATTTTTTAAGACCGATAGCAATAATCTGCGCTCCCAAAAAGCGATGGAGAAGATAGGTGCTAAGTTTGAAGGGATTTTACGTAATCATATGATAAGGGAAGACGGAACATTCCGCCACTCCGCTTACTTTAGTATAATAGAAAGTGAGTGGGATGGGGTGAAATCCATTCTGAGTGAGCAAAGCGAACGAAGAATCTCTTAACTTTGATTTACTCGCTATTTGATATTTTTACTAAATTTATCTGATTTAACTTAATGGCGTTTGTGAATGAGATCCTTCACTGCGTTCAGGATTAATTTATGAATTATAAAGCAAGAATAATTATCGGTGTTGTTATCGCATTAATTGCGGTGTTTTCATATTTCATGAAGACGGATGAAAACCCGGTAACAGGCGAAAAACAAAAAGTGAGCCTTACAGTTGACGAGGAAATCAAGCTCGGGCTACAGAGCGCACCGGAAATGATAGCGGAATTTGGCGGCGAGTACCGCGATAGCAAACTGCAGGCATATGTAGATAGGGTCGGCGCCAAGCTGGTACAATCAACCGAAGCGGGAAGCTCACCTTATAAATTCGAGTTCCACCTGCTTGCTGACGCGAATACGGTAAACGCATTCGCCCTGCCCGGTGGACAGATTTTTATAACTTACGCGCTGCTCAGCAGACTAAAAACAGAGGACCAGCTGGCGGGAGTACTGGGGCATGAAATAGGACACGTGATAAACCGCCACAGCGCGGAGCATATTGCCAAGCAGGAATTAACCCAGGGGCTGATACAGGCAACCGATATAGCGACCGGAGACCCCGGGATGATTTCCAGATTCGTTGGCAATATGATAAACATGAAATACGGCAGGGATGATGAACTGGAGTCAGATGATTACGGCGTGAAATATATGATTGATGCGGGCTATAAACCAGAGGCTATGATAGACGTAATGCGGATATTGAAGGAAGCCTCCGGCGGCGGTAATCAGCCTGAATTTATGAGCACACATCCCAGCTCAGATAACAGGATAGAGAAACTTAAAGAGGTAATAGCGAAGTATAAGAAGAAATAGGGGTTGGGGTATCAGGTCGCAAGTTTCAGGTTACAGGTCACGGATTTAAAAATTTGCATTAATTATGAAAAAACTACATTTGACACCCGATGATTTTAAAATGAACGGGTGGATTAAAAAATAATACAATGAAAACAATAAATATATTCACATTACTTACAGCTTTATTTTTTGTTATTCTTATAAGCGGATGTTCAGGTACAAAGGGAACTACGGGTTCCAAACTTGAGGGAATTGAATGGAAACTTGAATCACTTAACGGTAAGACCGTTGCGCTTAAAAGCGGCAGCAGTATTACATTAAGCTTTGATGGCACAA
>CAZQYL010000493.1:0-1603 GCA_964597425.1 uncultured Ignavibacteriales bacterium
CCAACATGTTTGGGAACAAGATGATTTGCAACAACTCCGCCAAGCGTTATATACGATGAAAGATCAACTGAATCAGCACCTGTTTCGGCAATATAAATATTCCCTGATGCATCCATATCGATATCTTCAAGCCTGATAAACAAAGTAGCTCCCAATCTTTGTGCTACAGTACGCGCATTGTTTAGAGAATCTCTGTTCATAGGAAGCGGAAGCCATGTACCAGAATTGCCAACCTGTTTATAGGCATATAATTGACCTGCGGTATAGTCGCCAAAAGTATTGGCAACAAATTTAAAGAAACATCCGCCTGAAAAATCATCTGTAAGATATACTGTTCTGCCGTCCGGCATTACCTGTGCGGCTTCATGGGAGAATCTTCCCATCTGGAACATTTTTCTTAATGCGGTATCTCCCTGTACATTGCACTCAACCATCCATCCAAAGTTCAGATATTTTTTGTAACCGCCAAAATCTGTTGTATCCCTTATACCGGCGCCGTTATTAAAAAGTTCAACATTGCTGTTTGGCGGAAATTCTTCCGTTGTCAGAATATTTCCGTTTGCAAGTATGCCGTTACCGCCTGCGCAGTTGGTTCTGGTTAATCCAAGGTGCGAAAAATTCATATGCTTAAAAGGTCCGGTGGGATACCAAGAGTTTCCGACTTTTGTTACTGTCATTGTGGTTGCGCCGCCGCCATCACCTAAAAAGGTATTGGTATCAGCGGTTTCATGGTTAATAAATAACCAGCCGTTTGTACTTGAGCCGTTGTTCGGGACATACATAATGAAATCATTTACGCCCCTTGAAGGTTTGGTGGTACCGTTGCTTAATACCACAGGCTGTCCCTGCTGAAATACAATAGAGAACTGAAAACCAGGTGGAAGCAGCAGATAGTTTGTAGAAGCAAATGCAGTATCTATTGGTGTGAACGGGTAGCCCTGTGCCACAGAAGAACCCGCCGCTATAAATACCAATAGCAAAGAAAGAATGAATTTTTTCATAAAATTATTCACGGTTTAGTTTATATATTTTTGTTAAACAAATTCTATTGCGGAGTAACAAAAATAACCGTGAACGGTTAGGAAATAATTAGGCGGACTTTAGTTAAGGGTTGATTTTAAGTTAGTATAGTGTGATTAACTTAATGAAGATATAACAATCTTAATAAAAACCGAATGAAACAAAATCATGCATATCCCTGCATTACCGGTAAGACATGGTTTGGTATTTTTTACGGTTGAATTAAACTATCCGGTTTAATTTAAACCATACTTAATTATTTTAACTTTTTCCTCGGTTATCAGCGAGCTGCCTATCATACCGGTTTCATCAAATACATCCTTCAGACGGTTGATATTTTCTTCGGTATCAGCAATTTCCAGAACCAAAGGCAGATCACTTGAAAGCTCAAGCAGGTCGCTGGTATGAATAAGGCTTGCCTTACCGAAACCGGTAATGCCGCGCAGAACGGTTATGCCCGCGTATTGATGCTCCCTGAGGTAATTTGTTAAATATTTGTAAAGATTTTTGCCTTCGTATTTATCGCTCTCGCCGATAAATATCCTGAGCAGTGTTCCCGTGGATTCTTTTTGCATGATCTTTA
>CAZQYL010000494.1:0-1589 GCA_964597425.1 uncultured Ignavibacteriales bacterium
AGTGAATTCCTCATATCTATCATCCTGTTACCCCCGGATGTTCTGATATTGTTTATTCCTTCATTCACTCTCTTATTCGTCTGTTCTTTAACAATAACGCTTATCGGAATCTCATAAATCTTGCTCACTCCGTATGCGGTCAATTCCCAGTTACCAAAATGCCCGCTTATCATTATGAGTCCCTTGCCATGATTCAGTTTTTCCTGCATCAATTCAATATTTTTCACCTTCAGCAATTTCTGTAATCTTTCAACCGGAAGCTTCCGCATATAAAAAAATTCAGCTATCACAGTAATTACATTTACATAACATCCTTTTACAATTTCATTTATCTCTTTATCGCTTTTATCCGGAAATGCCAGCTTCAAATTTCTTATTGCGGTTTGTTTTCGGATCGGCATTATGTAGTAAAACATCTTCCCTTTAACACGTGCAATTAATTGAATGAACCTTAAGGGAAAAAGCGGTATTATCACCTTAAGAAATTCAAACAATATGTAAAGCAGGAAATTCATTATATATTCAGTATAAAATGTTCAAAGTATCAACAACAAAACTAACCAAAAATCATACATATAGCAATTTAATGCCTGTTACCCGAAATTTTGATCTGCAAAAATGACCACTTTCAACCATAAACTTGACTATAATAAGCATTTGCTAATTTGTATATTTGTTGAATATATAGAAATAATAAATGAAATACAGGCAGCTTGGGAAATACGGCATCAGGCTTTCAGCCATTGGAATTGGAAGCTGGCTCACTTACGGAATGTCAATTAATGACAAAACCGCTCAAAATTGCATAAAAACAGCAATTGAGAACGGTATTATTTTCTTTGATACAGCAGACATCTATAATAAGGGTGAAGCGGAGCTTTCGTTAGGACGGATATTTTTTGATGAACTCAAAATCACCCGGGAAGACGTTGTAATTGCCTCCAAATGCTTCTGGCCAATGTCGCAGAATCCAAACGACCAGGGACTATCACGTAAACATGTATTTGAATCAGTTCATAAATCACTAAAAAGACTTAAGACCGATTATATTGATATATATCAGTGCCACAGGCATGACCCGAATACTCCGATGGAGGAAATTTGCCGCTCATTTAATGATCTTATCCTGCAGGGCAAACTTTTGTATTGGGGAGTAAGTGAGTGGTCAGCCGAAAATATTGATGAAGCGGCAGCTGTTTGTGAAAAGTATAATCTGCACAGACCTGTAAGCAATCAGCCGCAGTATAATATCATCCGGTCACAGATTGAAACCAACGGCGTTATGGCAGCATGCGAAAAATACGGAATGGGCGAAGTGGTGTGGTCGCCGCTGGCGCAGGGTCTTTTGAGCGGAAAGTATTCCGGCGGTAACATTCCCAAAGATTCACGCGCCGCAAACGAAAAGGTAAATCATTTCATAAAAGATAGCGTAAGTAATTCTGAACTTTTATCTCAGGTTGATAAATTTACAGAGCTTGCCCACAGCATAAATGCAACTTCAGCGCAGCTTGCGCTTGCATGGTGCCTGCGCAAGGATAATATCACAAGCGCTATTACAAGCGCATCAAAACCTGAACAGGTAATTGAAA
>CAZQYL010000495.1:0-1573 GCA_964597425.1 uncultured Ignavibacteriales bacterium
AGAATTTTTTCTCTATCAATATACTTCCCGCTCCTGAAATCATTATTGAAAGTATCTTCAAGATATCCCGGAATCTCCGTAAGCCATTTTTTCTGGGGAACAGAAAACGCAAGCTTACCTTTTCTCATTCTGATATCTTCAGGAATTTTACCTTTTAATGATTTGCGGAGAACACTCTTTGTCCATCCCTTTTGTATAAGTTTATCAAGCGGTATAGTGAAAATGAACTCAACCAGCCTGTAATCAAGGAACGGTATCCTCGCTTCGACAGAAAACGCGCCTGAATTCCTGTCTTCATATCTTAAAAGTGATGGAATTGAAATATTCCACAGGTTTGAAAGGCGGTTTGCTTCAAGTCCTGATGCCGCTATCATTTCATTAAATACGTCCCTGCGGTTATGTGATGAAACAAACTCACGCTGAGCAAAAGCAGCACTGTTCTTTAAAACATGCCTGTACCTAACCGAGCCCGTGTTAAAGTATATTAGGTTTTGCATGAATTTATTATAACCTAGGTTAGAAGTTTTCACTCCATTAACAAACTCAGAAATGAATTTGAAAGGATTAAGTAAATTGCGTTTTAAATGGAACGGGAAAAATGAAAAGTACCCAAGCAGAATTTCATCGCTTCCCTGTCCGTCAAGCACAACTTTAATTCCGGTTTCATGTATCTTCTTAAAAACACTCCACTGCGCAAAAACGGTCGCTCCCGTATAAGGCTCATCCTGGTGATATGTCATTTTGTCAATATCACTCAAAAAACCATTAACATCGGGGAAGAGGTAATATTTGGTTGAATTTGTCTGGCGGATAACCTCTTCTACATATGGCCTTTCATCTATCAGCGGGTCATCATAGCAGGCTGTGAAAGTTTTCTGAATCTCAGGTTTGCCTTCATTGTGAAGTATATCATGCATTATGCAGACAATTGCTGAGGAATCCAGTCCTCCGCTTAAGCAGCTGCCTACTTCCACATCGCTCCTTAAATGTATACGCACTGAATCATACAGCAGGTCATAAAAATCTTTGTACAGGTTAGAAGTATCCTGCATAAATCCGGTATTTGGCAGATTGTACCACCTTGAAAGCTTAAACTCATTATTCTTAATTGTGAATTTATGCCCTGCCTGTACTTTTGTGATGTTCTTATAGAAAGTATTTTCGGTGTGATCTATAAAATTGAATACCAGGTAATCGTAAATTGTGGAATCATTAACAGTCCTATCTACACCGCAGCTTAATATCTGCTTAATTTCTGAACCGAAGATGAGTTTAGTATCATCTTTGTAAAAGTATAATGGCTTTATGCCGAACCTATCCCTTGCGCAGAACAGGGTTTTTTCCTGTTTATCCCAGATAGCGAAAGCCCACATACCGTTTAGTTTGTGCAGGCAGTCTTCGCCCCACTCTTTATATGCATTTATTATGACTTCCGTATCGGAATCAGTATGGAACTTGTAGCCCTTTTTCTTCAGCTCATTACCAACTTCAATGTAATTATATATTTCACCGTTAAACACTATCACATAGCGGTTATCGGTATCATAAAGGGGCATGTTTGAAATTTCGCGCA
>CAZQYL010000496.1:0-1556 GCA_964597425.1 uncultured Ignavibacteriales bacterium
GAATCCGCATTTATTGCGGTGTGATACAGGGTAGGCTGCATCAGATAAATGGCTGCCAGGCTCCGTAAGGAGCCGGTACAGGATCCGGCTTATGAGCTTTCCGTTTTATTATTTCGCTTGTAAATTCTGAATTTGTTTTATATTTTTACTTAACAAACAGAGAGGACTTTATACCTATGAAAAAGTCTCAATTAACTATACTTGCCCTGCTGCTTTTAGCCTGCAATATTTCTTCCCAAATATTTCTCGAAGATGAAAATTTTTCCGATAAGGATTATCCTTTGGTTATATTAAGTGAAGGATTTAATTCACCTGCGTTTCCGCCATCCGGATGGTCAAGCCAGATAATAGCGGGTTCATATAACTGGTACTTTGCATATGGCGGAGCATATTGCAGCAGTATTGGTTCAGCAAAATTTCCTTTTCATGACGCCTCAAGCGGCTCTATAGCAAGATTGATATCTCCTTCATTTGTTCCTACTTCAGAAGGAAGGGATTCTTTATTATTTTCACAGGCATATTGCCAAAGACCCGGTATCACAGACGCGCTTGAAATTTATGTATCAACAAATACCGGCTCAACCTGGCAGCTGTTAACAACCTATACCAGTCCAAACCTGATTACCGCACCTTCAACCTCGGCAAATTTTATACCCAATTGCACTCAGTGGCAGAACAAAAGCATTTACTTACCGCTGAATACCAACAGGATATTTTTCCAGGCTTCCGGCGGTAACGGCAATAACCTGTATATTGATGAAGTACTGGTTAAACCATCTTATGTTGTTGGAATACATGAATATTCAAACGAAGTACCGGTTGGTTTTAAACTGCACAATAATTATCCTAACCCTTTTAATCCTTCAACAAAGATACGGTTCGATGTTTCTGAAAGGACAAATGTAAAGATAGCAGTTTATAATTCGGCTGGAATGGAGATTACGGTTTTGGTTAACGACGAGTTGGGCGCGGGTAAATATGAAACTTCATTCACAGCATTGAATCTGCCAAGCGGAGTTTATTTTTATAAGTTAATTACAGATAGTTTTTCAGATACAAAAAAGATGATACTGCTGAAGTAAAACAATATCTGCATTCAGTTTTTTGCGTTAAGGTTTTTTCCCGGCGTTTATTTCGCCAAGCAGTTTAATTGCAAACTGGTTGCCCGGTTCTGCTGTTAATATCTGCTGGCAGAAACTTTTGGCTAATTCAGTATTTCCCTTCTTAAAATTCAGGTATGCCGCGGTAAGGTATGCATCCGGCGATCTGGGTCTTAACTCAAGCACAACATTCATTAACTCATCAGCTTTGTTCAGGTCACCTTTTTTAATGTAATACCTCGCCAGGTTTATCCTGTATGTAATATTAACTGAATCTTTCCTTAGCACTTCACTTTCAAGAGCCTTTGCTTCCTGTTCCCTATCCATTTCGTAATATATCAGAGAGAGAAGACTGTTCGATTCATTTGTAAAGTAATGTGAGTTCTTCAGCCCTTCAACCTGTCTGGCTGCCTGGTTTAACAGGTTCATTTTCGTCTCCTTCGGCATAGTCTCACT
>CAZQYL010000497.1:0-1555 GCA_964597425.1 uncultured Ignavibacteriales bacterium
AAAAGAAGCCATCACATCAGCAGGATATAAAGTTGAAAGTGTGAAGTAGAATTAACGAGGAATTATTAAGTCTATAATTTTGAATCAAACTTAAAGCAATAAAAAAGGCGGATAATGTATCCGCTTTTTTTTGTACTGCTAAGCTATACCTGCAGCTATTTAACCCGCAACAAAAGCATGCAATGCAAATAAACCGGTAATGAATGCGACTATTGAAATTGCGGCAAGAGCTTCAGTGCTTACGACTGCCTTCTTTAATCTGAACAGGTAGTTCTTGATAACATGCCAATTCAAGATTATGTGACTGATAGAAAATATTGTAAATAAAATACCAAGGATGTTGTGAACAGACATCCAGAAATGCCTGCTTATAGTCAGATGATCAAAAGCCAAATAATGATTCATCAATCCCGAAACAGGCAGAGCTATACCTGAGGCGATCATCCCGAAAGTTATGAATGCCCTTTTGTTAAATTTTTTATTTGAATTCATTTTAGACCTGTAATTAATAATTTGTTGGATAGTAATTGCAAATTAAACAATTTTTTAACTTCACCCCTTATTCTTACATTCAAAAATACTTAAGTCATTTTTAATAAGCATTAACAAACATTAAAAAATTGTAACAAAATACTTATTAATTAAAAGCTACGCTCAAATTGCGTATAATCAAACTTTTGAAAATTTCTCAAGATCAAAAAACAATTACTTATGAAATTTACCGGGAGTAACTGAATCTCATTGTTAGCCCGATATGTTTTTATACTAAGTAGTTAAAGTAATATTTTCTATAATTATCAGTTATTCACAAACTTAATCCATGGAGGATCAAAAAAATGGATAAAGAAAACAAACAAAAAATTGGCAGTACCGGCCTGAAAAAATACTATTCCTTAATAATATCAGGAATTGTATTTTTTCTGCTTCTGCTTTTCTTCACTTCCTGCCAGGATAATCAAAGCGACGTTATCACTACGGCAGCAGGTGATGACAACTTCTCAGCGGGTTTTTATTCTGAACCGGCAGGCGATAACACGCTTCAGCTGACAGAAGTAAAATTTGTACTTAGAAAGCTTGTTCTTGAGCCTGAAAACAATGAGAACGAGTGCGATGTTAAGCTGGGTCCGTTTATAATTCATCTTGATCTGGGATCAAAGGTTGTTTCTGCGGGAATAGCCAAATTGCCTTCAGGGCTTTACGACGAAGTGAAATTCCAGGTACATAAACCAACTCCAAACGACGGTATAACAGATCCTGATTTTGTGGAAAGTAATCACAAAAGGTATTCTGTTGTAGTAAGGGGTTATTACAATTCAGTACCTTTTGCTTATAAATCAAGTATAACAGTTGCCAAAGAAATCGAACTTGAAGGAGGTCCGGTTTCAATAGGTGCTGCGCCCCCGATGGTATACTTAACCATAAGAGTGAATCCCTATAACTGGTTTTGGGAAAACGGGAATTTCTTAGATCCTGCAATAGAGAACAACAGCCATAAGATAGATCAGAATATCAGGCAATCGTTAAGGCGCGCATTCAGGGATATGGATCAAAACGG
>CAZQYL010000498.1:0-1548 GCA_964597425.1 uncultured Ignavibacteriales bacterium
TACAGTTCTTTCTTCGAAACTATATTCAAATCATTATCAAGCTCATACAATATCGGCACGCCGGTTGGAATTTCAACTTTAACAATTGCTTCACCTGACATTTTTTCAAGGTGCATAATAAGCGCTCTTAAGCTGTTACCATGCGCAACAATTAAAATATTTTTCCCGTCGCGGAGCATTGGCTCGATCTTTTTGTAGTAGTAAGGAAGAACTCTCTCGGCGGTATTTTTAAGGCTCTCGCCTCCAGGAGGGGGAACATCAAAACTTCTGCGCCATACGTGAACCTGGTCAGCCCCGAATTTCTCACGGCACTCATCTTTATTCAATCCCTGCAGATCGCCGTACATTCTTTCATTCAGTGCTTCATCGCGCTCGCACACTAAGTGTGTAAATCCCGCTTTTTGCGCTGCTATTTCATATGTCTTGGTAGCTCTTTGCAGCACAGAAGAAAATGCTTTATCAAATTTCATCCCTTTGATTTTCTCGCCCGCAGATGCCGCTTCTTCTTCACCTTTTGGTGATAAGGGGATATCTATCCATCCGGTAAAGCGGTTTTCAAGATTCCATTGTGATTGACCGTGTCTAATAAGTACTAATTGTGTCATAAATTGAGTATTTTTTAGTAATTTTCAAAATTATATCGTTCAATATAAGATTTTGAATAATAGGGTTAAATACCCTAAATTATCATTAATTCTCATGGCTTACAATAACTTGCTGCCTAACAAATTGAATCTCCTTACATAAACTCGGAGTTGTCAGTCTCCCAAAAATTTCCGTTAAAGGAAGTATTGCTGCCGCGAATATTATGATTAATATTTATTTACATTTGGAGAATATTTTTCACTATTTTTGGCGTACAATTATTAATTATGCCGTAAATGAATAATACTGCTAAATTTACTCTGATTCTTCTGATACTGACGGCGGCTTTTATACTTCAGTCAGGCCCGTTACAATCCCAGGATAAAAAACCAAAAGATACTACAGCTGCTAAGCTGGAATCGATAGTGGCGGATACAAGTCAGATCAGAGAGATAGAAAACCTTGAAAAGATCTTTGTAGGCGAAATTATCAGGCAAAACAATGAAAAGAGGATCACAAGATTAAGAGAAGAACAGCTAAGCCGGGTTTATGTTAAAATTGATGAGATAATATCATATTTTTCAAAAGGTGTTGATTCTGCAAAATACAATTCTATTATAAGGCTGGCAGAATCAGGCTACGAAATAACTTCTGATATTCTTAATACTGAAGATGTTAACTTAATGACTCCGCGAAATTTAACAACATCACTGCTGTTAAACAAAGAAATGCTTAATGACTTGGAGATCATTAATAAGGAAGTCAAATTAAAGATATCCGAAGTTACAGCATTAAGAAAGAATCTTGATTCTCTTGCAAACGATACAATTATTTTCAAGATACCTAAAGATACAGCACTTATCGGCGAATATTTTAAGATACTTGGGAAACTTGCAGATTCTTATAACCCGGCAGATACAATGCTAATCAATTCTCTTAACGAGCTGAATCTTATTCAGGGCA
>CAZQYL010000499.1:0-1545 GCA_964597425.1 uncultured Ignavibacteriales bacterium
CCAATTATGTTCCTTGAAGGAACAACTGGAAAGTTATTTAAAGAATTCGCAGTGGTAATTGCGGGTTCGGTACTGGTTTCGGCATTTGTAGCTTTAACGCTTACCCCTATGATGAGCTCAAGGTTACTTAAAGCTCACAGCAAACATAACTGGTTCTATAATGCCACAGAGCCTTTCTTCATTAAGACGATCGATCTTTACAGGAGAATGCTAACGGCATTTATGAAGGCGCGCTGGGTAGCTTTTTTGATAATAGCAGTTGTAGGAATTCTGATCTACTTTTCAGGTGCTGCGTTAAAAAGTGAGCTTGCCCCGCTTGAAGACCGCTCAAACATCAGGATTCAGGCTACCGCGCCCGAGGGCGCTACATTTGAGTACATGCAGAAGTACATGGATGACCTTTCTGAAGTAGTAATTACTTCAACTCCTGAGATCCAGACACCAATTACAAATGTAGGCGGTGGCGGGCAGGCTAATAACGGTTTTATAAACATATATCTTGTGCCGCCTGATAAACGTGAACGCACACAGCAACAAATATATGATAAGCTTTCAAAAGAAATAAACGGTATCACGGGCATCAGGGGAATTCCATCCCAGCCGCCAACTATTGGCAGCAGGTTTGGCGGTTCACCTATTCAGTTTGTACTGCAGGCACCGGAGTTTCAAAAGCTCGAGGAGTTTATGCCGTTATTCCTTGAGGAAGCAAAAAAACAGCCTGAGCTGACATTTGTGGATGCGAACCTAAAAATAAACAAACCTGAAATAAATTTAACCATAGACAGGCAAAAAGCGTCTGATCTTGGTGTGTCATTCAATGATGTGGCTTCAACGCTGCAAATTTCTTTTGGCAGCCAGAGATTCGGCTATTTTATAAAAGAAGGCAAGCAGTACCAGGTATTGGGACAGGTTACAAGGGATAAACGCGATAATCCGTATGACCTGAAATATCTGTATGTTAGAAATAAGAACAACGAGCTTATTCAGCTGGATAACCTTGTTTCATTGACAGAGCATGCGGCACCAACAACCAGGTTCAGGTATAACAGGTATTCATCGGCAACAATTTCCGCGGGACTCGCACCGGGATATACTCTTGGTGATGGTATTAACGCAATGCGACGTGTAGCAAAAGATGTGCTGCCTCCGGAATTTAACACAGCATTAACGGGACAGGCAAAAGATTTTGAAGAAAGTTCATCGGGATTGCTGTTTACGTTTGTGTTCGCCCTTTTAATAATTTACCTTGTACTTGCCGCACAGTTCGAAAGTTTTATTGATCCGTTTATAATTCTGCTCACAGTGCCGCTTGCGCTCTTCGGCGCGCTGCTATCACTATGGGTATTTGGCATGACTCTTAATATCTTCAGCCAGATAGGTATAATTATGCTTATTGGTTTGGTTACAAAGAATGCAATACTTATTGTGGAATTTGCCAACCAGAAAAAAGAAGAAGGGTTAAACATTATCCAAGCGGTTGACGAGGCTGCAGTACAGAGGTTCAGACCAATTATGATGACAAGTATTGCTTCCGCACTTGGTGCA
>CAZQYL010000500.1:0-1543 GCA_964597425.1 uncultured Ignavibacteriales bacterium
GCACGGGCTCAAGCAGCTCATCCGCCATTTCAGGTGAATCACCGAACTTATCAACGATAAACTTCCCGGCAGGAAATTCGTTCTCTTTACCAAGAGATTTAAGATACTGTATGTAAAATTCTTCGGGTGTCATAATGTAAAACTATATTCGGTCTATCTTAATTGCCACGACCTTCAGGTCGTGGATAAAAAAACAAAAAACTAATGGGCTTAAGCCCGTAATTTAAAAATTAATACGAATCATACCATCTGTCATACACAATCCATTTATCATTAATTTGCTTTAGCCAAATAAATTCGTTAGATGTTTGATGACTACTTAAAAATTGTTTTAAAATTAATGCTAATCCGCTTTTTTTGTCAATATATGGAATAGATAAACGGAACGAATTTAATGTTATTGTGTCAACATTCTTAGAATTAATGTAATCCCTAACATCATTACTTGCAATCACAACTTTTGCGAACTTAGTTTTGAGTTTTGTGCTATCTATATAAAATGTTTTTTGATTCATATTTAATAATCCGGTTACCAAATGATCTTCTTTGGGATAGTTTATCCGGTGTTTATCTACCAGCCAGGGTTTAGGCATATCAATTGTTGTTGTATCTATTATCAACCTAAAATATCGTTCGAACTTCACTGTATCGTAATTCACTGTATCAAATTTTGAATATATTGTGTTTTCAAGTGAGGCTGCCATAACAATATAATCCAGAGAGTCCATTTCTTTTTTTTCTGTAATGAGAACTTCATTTTTTCCACATCCTATGATCAGGAAAATAAAAAAAATGAAAACACTTAAAATTTGTTTCATTGGATTTTTATATTTGGGACTAAAGTCCCGTATTACTTGGTATCTTATCCCCCGCTATGAAGAGCGGGGCTAATCACATTTCATTCTTTGCGCCTTCGCGTCTCTGTGGTAAATAATTCTTCTCTGTGTTTTTGTGTCTCTGCTATGCCTTACTCCAATTTTTGGAGGAAGGTGTTAGTCTTTTTTCTTATCTTTCAATGCAGTCAACAGCGCTATTCTTCTGCCTGCTTCGGAATCCGCAATGAGTGTCTTCATGCGCCTCTGGCGCGTTTCTTCCTGCTTGGCTGATATCACCCACCCTGTAGAGGTTTTCCTGTACCCAGGCGGCAATTGACTGAAATATTCCCATGCCTTTTTGTTTGCCTTCAGCATTTTCAATAACGCAGGAGGAAATTTTATTTCTTTCTGTTCAAATGAATATAATCCCGCTTTCTTCGGGTCACGGTTTTTATAAACATTCAGCCCGGTTGAATGCATCTTTCCGTTCTTGATAAGCTCCGAGGCTTTTTTAATGTTCACCGCGCTCCATATACTGCCTTTGCGGCGCGGCGTGTAACGCTGGCAGTATTTTTCCTCATCTATGCTTCTTGAAATACCGTCTATCCACCCGAAGCAAAGAACTTCTTCGAGCGCTTCTTTGTATGTAACGCTTGTTTTACCCGAGGCTTTTTTGTAATACCCAAGCCACAGCTCATCTTTTTTGTTGTGATTCTTCTCAAGCCACG
>CAZQYL010000501.1:0-1528 GCA_964597425.1 uncultured Ignavibacteriales bacterium
AACTTAAAGAACTTTAAGACTCCGTTGGTTTACCCCGGCACTGATTTTCAGGAGAATGTTTGGAATAATCTAAAAAAAATACCATACGGCAAAACTATTTCTTATATTGATCTCGCAGAGAAGATAGGATTAAAAGGTGCTTCGCGCGCCGTTGGTACGGCAAATGGTATGAACAGGATCGCGATACTTATTCCTTGTCACCGCGTTGTGAATAAAGATGGCAGGCTTGGCGGGTACGGTGGCGGTTTGTGGCGCAAGCAGTGGCTGCTGGATCTGGAAAGAGGGCATTTATCCTGAACGCAGAGAGGGATCTTATTCGGTAAATTTATAAGCAAACCCCCATCTATGCAATTGAGTAATTAAGATCTATGTTTAATTCATCAAATTGCTGAGTGAAAGCTTTTCATCCCCCCTTCAACTGAAGGGGGGACTATATCTGTAATTTTCATCAATTGAAAATTATTGAGTATTCTATCATTTTAGTTAATTAACGATGGGGGTTTTTGCAGACACTCTGGCAAATATATCCTGCAATTTATTTTCCCGTACAACAATTTTCTTTTTTCATTAAATTGCTTCAATTCAAAATTTACATTATGTATATTTGCCTGAATAAACAGGTATGAGTATAATATTGAAGAAAATTGATTACACAAAATACCCGGTGCCGCGCATTCGGCACCATGCGAATCCCGTACTGTACTTTCCGTTAAAGCAGCACAAAGGAAATAATTTCTGTTATCCCCCCGTGTTTGAAGAAATCCGGTGGGATGAAGTATTCGCCGACGGCAGGCCGCCTGATATGCTGGATATCGGCTGCGGGCTGGGCAGATTTTTGCTTGAAATGTCACTGGCAAACAGTGATAAGAATATACTCGGATTCGAAGTGCGCCAAAGCGCGGTAGAGTGGATTCAGGGTGTTATAGAAGGCGAGAAGCTGCAGAATGTTCAGGCATTGTGGTACAGTGCGGTAAACGGAATGCATTTTATTAAATCAGAAACAATTGAAAAAGTATTTTATTTCTTCCCCGACCCATGGGTAAAAAAAAGGCATTACAAACGCAGAGCGTTTTCAGCGGATATGCTGAGTGAAGTTCACCGCGTATTAAAACCTGATGGTATATTTTATCTTATGACTGATGTACCAGAAGTGGATGAATTCCAGCAGGAGGTCTTAAAGGACTTTGGTCTTTTTGATTTTATTTATGTTGATGATGATAAGTGGGACCTGAACACTAAAACCAACCAGGAAGAGTTCTGTCTGGATAAGAAAATCCCTTTCATAAGGATGATCTGCAGGAAAAAGTAAAAACCGGCTAGATCGCCTGAAAAACTTCTAAATAACCGGTATTTCTGCCGTTTTTCAATTAGAATTGACAAAAAATACCAAGTTTGATCATCCCTGAAGGATATTTACCTCAAAAATTTCATACCACCTTAACCCGTTTTTTGTTAAAATATAACCTCTAATAAGGATTTTTAACCTTTTAAATTATTTGATTTTCAGATATATTTACGGTTCAGCCTT
>CAZQYL010000502.1:0-1512 GCA_964597425.1 uncultured Ignavibacteriales bacterium
CCGTAGCCAAAAATTAAATAGATCCAACACTATTTAATTGGGGAGAACGCTCGATACCAATGTCAATTACAGGCCTCGCTTACAGCTTGCTGTAAGATCGCCGGAACCTTCGGGTTCCACAGTACCGTTTACCGGTACTGGATCCGTGATCAGTGGAAGTTAAAAGACATTTCGGCACTCACCCACTGTGTTGAAAGAGGGATCTATAACTCTTTCGCTATGGTTTTAGTTCGCGTGCGGTTTTTTATTTTTATTAATTAACAATATTTATTAATCAACATGGAAATGCTTCAACCCAAAATCATATGTTAGAATTACGGAGAAATAAAATATGCTTCAGGAAATTTATGTATTAGTACCGCTGATCGTCATACTCTGCGCGGCGACATTTTATCTTGGCTGGTTCATGCAGAACAAGGTAACAAAAGGTAAACTAAACAGCGCAGAGGAGCAGGTAAAAAGAATACTTGCAGACGGCGAAAAAGCAGCGTTAAATATCAAAAAAGAGAAGCTGCTTGAAGTAAAAGACGAATGGTATAAAAAGAAACAGGAATTCGATTCAGACTACCAGTCCAAAAAGAACAAGCTTAAATCATTCGAAAAACAGCTTCAGGATAAAGAAGAGGTCATTGGCAAAAGAATTGATGAATATGCAAAAAAAGAGAAGAGCATCAATAAACTTGAAAATGACTTTAATAACAAGATAAATTCTGTTTCAGAGAAAGAAACAAAGCTTGATAGCCTTATCCAGGAGCAGAACAATAAGCTTGAAAACATTTCGGGACTTACTGCTGAGGAAGCCAAGACTATCCTGATGAATAATCTCATTGAAGAAACCAAAATGCAGTCAGCAACAAGGCTGAAAGAGATCCGCGATGAGATGAAGCTAGAAGCCAAAAAGCTTGCCCGCAATCTGATTGTTCAGGCTATACAGAGAAGTGCTGCTGATCACTCCGTTGAAACTACTGTAAGCGTACTGAACATACAAAGCGATGAGTTAAAAGGTCGTATTATCGGTAAAGAAGGACGTAATGTTCGCGCATTTGAAGCAGCTACGGGAGTTGATGTCATAGTTGATGATACCCCGGAAGCTATCACAATATCCGGATTTGATCCTTTCCGCCGTGAAGTTGCGAAGATCGCGATGGAAAGACTTATCTCTGACGGGCGTATCCATCCAACCAGGATAGAAGAAGTTGTTGACAAGGTCCGCAAAGAGCTTGAAGAAGAAATTATCCGTGTTGGCGAGAACTCAATTATAGAGTGCGGTCTCCACGGTTTGCATGCTGAAATGGTTAGACTTGTTGGCAGAATGAAGTACCGTACCAGTTACGGTCAGAATCTGCTGCAGCATAGTATTGAAGTTGCCCATTTATGCGGAATTATGGCTGTTGAGCTGGGACTTGATCCCGTTATGGCAAAACGCGCGGGTCTGCTGCATGATATTGGTAAAGTTATAGATAGAGAAGTTGAAGGACCGCATGCTATTCTTGGTTATGAATTAGCCAAGAA
>CAZQYL010000503.1:0-1509 GCA_964597425.1 uncultured Ignavibacteriales bacterium
GTATCTCCATAAACAATGCCGTTTAGTACGCATCCTCTCAATGTTTCAGAACTGCCCGTTCCGACCGGTGGACCGGAATAGACGCTTGAGTAATAAATGAGACCAAAACCCTTTGCGTATTGCCTTGTAGTAGTTGAGTAACCTGCTCCACCCTGTGCTGTTTCAGTGAAAATCTTTGAAGGATGATAGTTTCCAAAAAGTAATCTTTGCAAAACAGAAGTGCAGGTTATTACGCGTCCGGTACATCTCAAAGCCGTTTCATTTAGTCCTCCCCATAGACTATCAAGCATATATTCGCTTGCTCCCGTACAAATGGAAGAGAGCACATACATTTTCCCTGTCATCGTATCAAGCCGGTAAAATGTTGAACTGTTGCCATCTCTGAATTTAAAGTACCTTAAACCGCTTACTACAGTGTCACTTGAAATATAGATTTTTTTTATCCCATTTGATGAATAACCCCCGCCATATGAATTCCAGCCATACACAAAAACATTGCCTATGTTCAGAGGATAATTATCAGTAAAATTAATTTGCGAAAAGGTAGCCTTTAGAATAAATAAAAAAACAAAAGTTAAGATAAATGTTTTCATATATTTGTAGGTATTATCTCTGACTAGATTGTGATTTTCTGCCAAAGTTTTAAATTTTGATAATACTAATATAAAGTGAACTTGCTTTTGAAACAATGACTTATATCATAGACTTGTCTATTATAAATAACAAAAAAGGCTGCCTTTTTGCAAAGACAGCCTTTGATCTATTTCTATTTCAAATAAAACTAGAACGGTAAGTCGTCATCTGTTGTAGTTGATGCAGGTTTACCTGCGGGTTTGGTTGAGCTGTATGTGCCGCCGTTACCGCCGCTTCCGCCTGAGTTATCGCCTTTGGAATCAAGCATTATCATTTCATCAATTACAATTTCTGTCTTGTAATGCTTTTTCTTGTTCTCATCTTCCCAGTTTGAGGTTTCAAGTCTGCCTTCAACATAAACCTTACTGCCTTTTTTAAGATAGTTGCTTATTGTTTCAGCAAGTCCGCGCCATGCTTTGCAGTTATGCCACTCGGTTTTTTCCTGCCAGTTGCCTTCCTGGTCTTTCCATTTAAGTCCGGTTGCAACTGAAAAACTTACCACTGCTATACCTGACTGGGTATATTTCAGTTCGGGATCCTGTCCCAATCTGCCGATAAGCATTGCTTTGTTTAGATCTTTTGCCATGATGTTTTCCTTTCTCGAGAAAACTTTAAGCCTATGATATCACCCGTTTTTATTTTCCCTTATTTGGGAAAAGCTGTAATATCAGCTATTAGTTGTTTAGTTTTTGTTTTAGTTTGTTTGAATTGAGTATTTATGAACCGAATCTTTTGCTAAGAACAAAACGGTATTCTTATCAAGTACAGCGATATCGGTTAAATTCTTAATTGCAGGGAAACTGTAGAACTTTGAGTACTGTCCCTTCTTTAAGTCATATATAATCAACTCATTGGGATGCAATATAAATAAATTAT
>CAZQYL010000504.1:0-1509 GCA_964597425.1 uncultured Ignavibacteriales bacterium
TGCCTATTTGCTCATTTATGAAAAAGTAAAGAAGTAAAAACTTAAATAATTTAAACAGTAAAAATAATTGAGATAATTTAGTTATTAGTTTGAGAAATTAAAAAAAGGTAGTGTTTTGTGCTTTATCTTTTAGATTAAGTTATACTCAAATATAATACAACAATTCAGAAAAAGCAAATGCCTTCAACAAAAATTATTCCCTAACATATTTACGGCATTATTAACTATCTTTGTAAATATGTCAGAATTTACAGACGAGATCAAAGACATCTTCTCCCCTTCAGGATTACTTTCAGAATTGGAAGGATTTGAATACCGCCAACAGCAGCAGCAAATGGCTGTCAGTATAGCGGATTCACTGGAATCAAATGAGCATAATATCATCGAAGCCCCGACAGGTGTGGGTAAATCATTGGCTTATTTGGTACCGGCAATACTGTTTGCGCTGCAGAATGAACGCAAAGCGATAATTTCAACCTGTACCATCAACCTGCAGGAACAGCTAATTAATAAAGATATTCCGGCACTTGCTAAAATACTGCCTGTTGAATACAAATACGAAATTTTAAAAGGCAGGAATAACTACATTTGCACAAAGCGTCTTAACAAGGCAATGATCGAGAAGAATTCCTTATTTATGACAAGCGAGCAGCAAACCCTGCAGAAGATCTACGATTTTGTGAACAAAGAAGGCAAGGGAACAAGACAAGATATACCTTTCCCGATAGATGACGCGGTGTGGAGTGAAATTTTCGCTGAAGAAGGTGTATGCACGCAGAAATCATGCGGGGGTACAGATACTAACTGCCATTACCAGCAGGCTAAGCAAAGAATGAAAGATGCTGACCTGCTTGTGCTCAATCACCATTTATTTTTTACCCTGTTCGGATTCTATGAACGTGATTCTGAAGGCTACCTTTACTTTAATGACTTTGTAATTTTTGATGAAGCGCACACAGTCGAGCAAATTGCAGCTGAAAGAGTATCTCCTTCTGTATCCAAAGAGCAGATCAGGTTCTGGCTGAATAAGCTATATAATCCCCGTACACAAAAAGGCTTTTTTTCAATGAAGCCGGCAGACAGATTAAAGAAAGCAATTGAAAATACTTACCAGGATAACGAGCATTTTTTCAAAATGCTGCATTCGCATGTTAATAATGTATACTCAGCCCAGGCACATAAAAGTGCTATCAGGATAAAACAGCCCATAACACTTGGTATTGAGCTGATGGAATCATTGCTTGAGTTAACAATTGAACTTAAAAAAGCCAGTCCACTAGCCAAAAATGATATAGAAGCGGATGAAATAAAGAATTACTTCACTAAGTTCACACGTATACGGAATAATCTCGTATTTTTCCTGGAGCAGAAAAGTGATGAATATGTTTACTGGATAGAATACAAAGGCAGGGCAAGGAATAATATCGATCTTTGCATATCCCCTATTGATATGGCTGAATACTTCCGCGAAAATATTTTCGCTAAGAACAGGCAGTCCGTAATGACATC
>CAZQYL010000505.1:0-1507 GCA_964597425.1 uncultured Ignavibacteriales bacterium
TAAAATTGCGTTATTATTTTCAAAAAAACCATTATATAATTTAAGGTAGTTTTCTTTCAGTACTTCAGGCTTGTGGTGCGGATTGATTATCCCCGCTTTAGTTTCAACCAGCAGGTCACGGGCTTCGCCCTCGCCTGTAATTGCAAATACAGGCTTGCCTGTTAAGGCGCTCGCGCCAAGATACTCGAATACCTTGCCGCTTAATATCATTTTGGAATATTTATCTTCATCTATCAGCAGCAGCATTGCATCGGCTTTCATTAAATAATCAATACTTACCGAGTGCGGCACATATGAGACTATTTCGATGGTATCCTTTAACGTGGAGTTGTTTATATAATCTACAATATCACTTCCAAGCCTGCCAACGAAGATGAATTTAATTTTGCTTTTATCGACTTTGCCTTCTTTAACGAGCTCTGAAATTGTATCAAGTAAATAGTACGGATTCCTTTTGCCGTACATTGAGCCTGTATAAACAATCGTGAACTTTTCATTCTTCTCTTCGCTTAGCTTAGTGTGTTTGTAGTCATCGGAATCAAATCCGTTGCGCAGTAATACAAAATCAGTTTTAGCTGATACTGCCGGGTACTTTCTTTCAAAATCATCCTTCATACCGGATGCAACAATGGTCACAGTGTCAGCTTTATCAAGCGTTGTGCGTTCATACTTCCTGTCTATTTTTTTCGGAAGGAACCAGCGGTTCGGTGTCGTTAAATAATCAGTCCATGCGTCGCGGAAGTCGGATACCCAAGGAATGTGTTTGCCATACTTTTTTTCAGCATACTTTTTTAACTCCATAGCAATTAATGCGCATGTATAAGGCGGTGAAGATGAAAATATTATATCAGGTCTTTCGGTATCTATTATCTTTTTGCCTTCTTTAACGGCATGTTTTTTCCAGCCAATTCTGGCATCGGGTATAAAAAAAGTCGCGCGTATGAATTCAGCGATCTTATCGCTAAAGTGGGTTTTGCTGCCTCCATCAATATTATTTACGTCAACAGCAGTGGATTTGGATTTACCTGTAAGCTTGCGGTAAAGGTCATATGGTTCAAATATATCGGTACGGTGTACATCAATATCAGCGGGTACTTCTTTAAGCAGCGATTCATCCCGTGCCGGGAAGTCGCCGTCTTTCACGGTGATTACGACAGGCTCCCAGCCGAATTCAGGAAGGTACTTAACGAATTTAAGCACGCGCTGCACCCCGGGTCCACCCGATGGCGGAAAGTAATATGAAATTATAAGTACCTTATTCAATTAATGAGTTTATTTTCGAAAAGCAAAACAAAGAATAGACACAAAGGCTCAAAGTTTCAAAAGTGTAAATCTTCTTTAAACTCGTTTTCCCACTTTAAGTCTTTTGTTTTTTTTGCTTTTCTTTGAGACTTAGAGTCTGGCTTTGGGTTCTAAAGCTTTTTACCCACTACAAGTACTCCTGTACCTTCAGGTTTGTTTTTATCATTCACATCTAGCCACATGAATAAAAGCGTCCACCAGATTG